>NC_014551.1:477500-557500 GCF_000196735.1 Bacillus amyloliquefaciens DSM 7 = ATCC 23350 | reverse complement strand
TTTTTTCTCGCTTATTATTTCCTTCTATATAATAAAAGAATGAAAAAGCAGGATACCTAAAAACCCTGCTTCTCTCCTGATTACCCGCTCACCTCGGCTTCAACGGTTTTTCGATCTGTTTTTTCATAGGCGCGGAAATTTTGTTCAAGCTGTTCGAGCGAAAGACCTTTTGTTTCCGGCAGGAACCTTTTTACGAATATGACGGACGCTATCCCTAACAGGACAAAGATGAAGAAGGTTGCAGACAACCCGATGTTTGCGAGCAGAACCGGGAAAGTCAAACCGACAAGGAAGTTCACGATCCAGAGGCAGAAGACAGTGACTCCCATACCGAGCCCCCGCAATCGAAGCGGGAATATCTCCGACAGCATCAGCCAGGTCACCGGAGAGACAGCTCCCTGCTGAAACGCAAGGAAAGTGACGGTTAATGAAAGAATCACATAAGGAAGTGCAGGCGATCCTTTCAGCATGACAGACAGAATCCCGATCAGCAGCAGGACGACAGTCGTTCCGATCAGCCCCGTCATCAGCATCGGGCGGCGGCCGACTTTGCCGAGAAGCCATATGCCCACAAAAGTCGCGAGCACAGAAATCACACCGTTAGCGATATTGCCGATCAATGCAGCCTTTGTTTCGAAGCCGGCATCTTTTAAAATTTGAGTTCCATAGTACATAATTGAATTTACGCCGGTGAGCTGCTGCACTACCGCAATTCCGATTCCGATAAACACAATGCGGCGCACCCACGGGACGGCAAGGTCCTTAAATGTCGCCTGCTCCATCTCCGCTTCCTTATGAAAAGCAGATTCAATCTCAGCAAGCTCAGACTTTGCTTTTTCTTCATTGCGTATTCTCCGGAGTACGCGCAGAGCATCTTCTTTTCTTCCTTTAGAAACCAGCCAGCGCGGACTCTCAGGAACTTTAAGCATACCGAAAAACAAGAATACCGCCGGAAGCGCCGCGATAACAAGCATGTAACGCCAGGCATGAGAGGTATCACCGAGCACATTGCCGATAATAGCATTACACGTAAAGGCAAGCAGCTGGCCCGTTACAATCATCAGTTCATTTTGGGTAACCATTCTCCCGCGACTTTCCGCCGGAGACATTTCAGCCAAGTATGCCGGAACTGTTACGGACGCTCCCCCGACAGCAAGCCCCAGCAGAAAACGAGAGATAATCATAACCGATACATTAGGCGCCAGCGTACATCCAAGCGTCGCCACAAAGAACAGAACGGCAAGGATAAGGATATTTTTACGTCTGCCATTATAATCCGACAGCCGCCCGCCAAAAACCGCGCCGATCGCAGCGCCCAAGAGCAGGGAGCTTGCCACCATGCCCTCAGTCAGAGCCGTAAGATTAAGCTGATCAGGTTCCGCCATAAACGGCAGCGCTCCATTAATTACACCTGTATCGTAGCCGAAAAGAAGTCCTCCGAACGTCGATACTAAAATGATGGTCCTCAAAAATGAATACTGGCTGCTATTTTTATTCATCTTCAAATCCTCCTAGCTTTTATGCTGAGATAATACCTGAATATTCAGTTATCGATATTTACACCTATACCGTCTGCACACATGCTCCGACCGCCCAAAACAGTCCTATAATGAAGAAATCAATATGAAAGCGTTATCATTTATAATTAATATTCACTTCCCTTCCGACAAATTGTTATTTTATAGTTACTTTGTAGTGAAGTTATAATGATATTATTGGCACTTATGTTATTATCATAATTTTAAAAGCGCTTTCAGTCAATAAATATTTCAGAAAATTTTATAATTTATCTATATGTGACCTATATATAATCATTTCATATTTATAATCAGCTTACTTTTATAACTTACTCAATATTTAACCTTACTTTTAACCAATAATTGATTATATATTGAAAAAACCCCCAACTAATGTTGAGGGTTTTCGCTTTATTCTTCATTCAATTTAACGATCGTTCTTCCTCTCGCTTCTCCTTTTAAGAGAGCAGGAAGCGTGTCCGGCAGCTCCTCAAGTGTAATTTCCTTTTGAATAAAGGCCTCCAGATCTGCAGGCTTGAAATCATCAGCTAAACGCTGCCATGTTTTCTTTCTTATTTCCATTGGACAGAATACGGAATCAATTCCCAAGAGACTGACGCCGCGCAATATAAACGGGAATACAGTAGCCGGGAGTTTCGTTCCGGCTGTCAGTCCGCTCACTGCCACTGCCCCGCCGTACTGAATCTGACTGAGAACTGACGCAAGCGGCTCACCTCCGACCGGATCGACGGCCGCTGCCCATTTTTGTTTTTGCATCGGTTTTAACGTGCCGTTATAAACTTCGTCACGGTAAATAACCGTCTTCGCTCCGAGACTTTTCAAATAGGCGCTTTCTTCTTCTTTTCCCGTACTGGCCTCAACGTCAAAACCTAAGGAAGAAAGAATGGAAACCGCAAAGCTTCCGACACCGCCTGTTGCTCCCGTCACCAGGACCTTCCCTTTTTCAGGGGCGGCATGGTTTTCTTCAAGCCGCTGAACGGACAACGCAGCCGTGAAACCGGCGGTTCCGATCGTCATGGCTTCTTTAAGTGTCAAACCATCAGGCAGAGGCACAACCCAATCTGCCGGAATGCGGGCCATCCCGCTATAGCCGCCGAAGTGGGAAACACCTATGCCGTAGCTTGTCGCAATAACTTTGTCCCCTTCTTTGAATCGGTCGTCATCTGAGGAAACAACGATTCCCGCTAAATCAATTCCCGGTACGAAAGGATACGAGGTTACGATCTTGCCGTCCGGAATGGCGGCCAAGCTGTCTTTATAATTCACGCCTGAATAGCAAACCTTAATCAGCACTTCGCCCTCGGGAAGGTCCTGAACAGCCAGCTGCCGTACGCTTACTGAAAACCGGTCTTCACGTTGATCGACTACTAACGCTTTAAATTGATCTGTCATCACTACGTCTCCCTTAAAATGAATTGAATTGCTTTGGAAAAGCATAAAATAAGTTTGATTTGTTTTCAAATGTCCTGCCCTGTGTAGTATGATCAAAAGAAAAAACAGCGAAAGAGTGGTTACACAGCATGTCTGATAAACAAAACAATGATAACAAAAACAGCAACAGCGGTAATCAAACATTACCGGACATTATTCATACCGCCGTTTTCAAGGCGCCGATACAAGTTGTCTGGGATACGGTCTCCACTGCAGACGGACTGTCCCTCTGGTTTATGCCGAATGATTTCACGCCTCAGGAAGACAGTGAGTTTCAGCTGGAATCCCCATTCGGTCCATCTCCGTGCAAGCTGTTGGATATCGAGGCGCCATACCGTCTTTCTTTTTCGTGGGATACGGAGGGCTGGATCGTTTCTTTTGTCTTAAAAGAAACGGAAAGCGGAGATACGGAATTCACTCTCATTCACGGCGGATGGAAAGAACCGGATGCCGTCATCAATAAAGTCAATCGGAAAAGCTCTGAGATTCACAGTACAATGGATCAAGGATGGAACGGACTTGTGAACACAAAACTCCGCGGGGCGGTCGAAGCTTAAAACAAAGGGACGGGATACGCTTTCCGTCCCTTTGTTTGCTGCCGATACATAAAAATCGACTTTGCAAAGACACTAACAGAAGAACCGAAAACTTATTTCAGGGGGCGCTGTTTGTGTATTATTACAAAGAAGAGCTGATCAATATCATTAAACCGGACAAGCCGGACCCGGCCGCAGCCAAGGTGCTTCAGGAAATTTTAGGCGGGCATTACGGGGAAATGCGGACGATGATGCAATACTTTTTCCAAAGCTCTAATTTCAGAGGAAAAGAAAAGCAGTTCCGCGACCTGCTTCGCGGTGTATTTTTAGAAGAAATTGCACACGTTGAGCTCGTCCAGAATACGATTAATGCGCTGCTCGACGAAAGCGGCGCTGAGGGTGCCGGAAATCAGGCAGCAGATCAGGCGCCGATTGATGAAGCGGTGAAGCATGCCAATCCGCACCATTATATTATCGGGGCGCAAAGTTCCCTGCCTGCAGATGCCAGCGGCAACCCATGGAATGGCTCTTGGGTCTACAATCACGGTAATCTGATTGCCGACTTATTGGACAATGTTGTGCTGGAATCAACCGGCGTTCTGCAAAAAACGCGCATTTATGAAATGAGTTCAAATCAGACGTTCAGAGAAACACTCGGTTTCCTGATTGTCCGTGACAACGCCCATCAAAATGCTTTTACAAAAGCGCTGGAAACTCTGGGTGTTGAATGGGGGAAATTATTCCCCGTGCCGAATTATGATATTGAAAAATATCCGGAATGCCGGAAATTCGTTGAGATGGGTTATCATAATACCCAATTTAATTTCAGGCTGGACCCGACACGGATCGGAGAAATTCTGCAGGGAACGACGCCGAGCCGAAACGGCGGCGAATTAAGTGTGTCCGAACCGCCTAAAGGTTTTCCTGTGCCTGAGCTTCCGGAGCTTCCGAATGAGCACAGCCCAGGACTGAAAGATATGAACTTGTAATAAAAAACGCCTGCTTCGTTCGGGCGTTTTTTTAATTTTTATGGGAATGAGGTTTGAACGCGGTCAAAACAGGGAATATATGCGGGGAGATCTTGAGATACGGCCGTTTTTCAAGTCACTCCATTATAATTTGAGCACATTGCTGTACATACCATCAACTCGAAAGTTGTCCTAATTTTCCAGCCGGCCGGCTGGGTATGTTCGAATGATAATGGGAATTATGTAAATAGAACAATGTCTTTTTAAGGAGGCAGCGAATGTCTAAGCAAGGAAACTTCCAGAAATCCATATCACTATTTGATCTTATTTTAATCGGCATGGGAGCCATATTCGGTTCGGCATGGCTGTTTGCCGTCAGTAACGTCGCCTCTAAAGCGGGTCCATCAGGGGCTTTTTCCTGGCTGATCGGCGGGGGGATTATCTTATTGATCGGCTTGGTTTACGCGGAACTGGGCGCCGCTCTGCCGCGGACCGGAGGAATTATCCGGTATCCCGTTTATTCACATGGACATCTCGTCGGATATTTAATTTCCTTTGTCACCATTGTGGCATACACGAGCCTTATTTCTATAGAAGTCACGGCAGTCCGCCAATACGTGGCGTATTGGTTTCCCGGTTTGACCGTAAAAGGCTCCGATTCGCCGACAATTGCCGGGTGGATATTGCAATTTGCGCTGCTCTGCCTGTTCTTCCTCCTCAATTACTGGAGTGTCAAAACCTTTGCGAAAGCAAACTTCATTATTTCGATTTTTAAATACGTCGTTCCGATTACGGTTATTGTGGTACTGATTTTTCATTTTCACCCGGGCAATATGACCGTTCACGGATTTGCGCCTTTTGGTTTCACCGGTATTCAGGCGGCGATTTCCACAGGCGGTGTCATGTTTGCCTACCTCGGGCTGCACCCTATTGTAGCTGTCGCCAGTGAAGTGCAGAATCCGAAGCGCAACATTCCGATCGCATTAATTGTCTGTATTATTGTTTCTACCATAATTTACACCGTGCTGCAGATCACTTTTATCGGGGCGATTCCGGGAGACACACTGAAGCACGGATGGCCGGCTATCGGGCAGGAATTCTCCCTTCCGTTCAAAGATATCGCCGTTTTACTCGGTTTAGGGTGGCTGGCGACATTGGTTATTTTAGATGCGATTTTATCACCGGGCGGCAACGGAAATATCTTTATGAATACGACTTCACGTCTCGTCTATGCCTGGGCCAGAAACGGAACATTATTCAGCATCTTTTCTAAAGTCAATAAAGAAACCGGAACACCGCGTGCCTCTCTTTGGCTCTCGTTCGGTCTGGCTGTTTTTTGGACGCTGCCGTTCCCTTCCTGGAACGCTCTCGTCAACGTATGCTCCGTCGCATTGATTCTGTCTTATGCGATTGCGCCGATTTCTTCAGCGGCGCTGAGGGTAAACGCGAAGGATATTAACAGACCGTTTTATTTAAAGGGTATGAGCATCATCGGACCGCTGTCGTTTATTTTTACTTCTTATATTGTATATTGGTCCGGCTGGCGCACTGTTTCCTGGCTTCTCGGTTCTCAAATTGTCATGTTTCTCGTCTACCTCTGTTTCAGTAAATATGCCCCTAAAGATGATGTCAGCATACGGCAGCAGCTGAAATCAGCCTGGTGGATCGTCGGTTTTTATGTCATGATGCTGATTTTCTCCTATATCGGCTCGTTCGGCCATGGATTGGGCATTATCAGCAATCCGCTTGACCTGATTCTGATCGCCATCGGTTCGCTCGGCATTTATTACTGGGCAAAATATACAGGGCTGCCGAAGGCTATAATCGACAGTGATAAATGACGAATGCCGGAAAGAAGCACGATCTTCTTTCCGGTATTTTTATTGTTAAGGATGACAAAAAAACAATCATATGATAAAATGAATGACAGTCATTCATAAAGGAGGAACCCCTCTATTGGCAAAACAAAGCTCGGGAAAATATGAAAAGATCCTGCAAGCCGCGATTGAAGTCATTTCTGAAAAAGGATTAGACAAAGCATCCATTTCAGAAATCGTTAAAAAAGCCGGAACGGCCCAAGGTACGTTTTACTTATATTTTTCTTCTAAAAACGCACTGATATCAGCGATTGCAGAAAACCTGCTCGACCTTACGCTGGACAGAATTAAAGGGAAAACCGACGGCACTGAAGATTTTTGGACGGTGCTGGACATTTTGGTTGATGAGACATTTCACATCACCCGGCTTCATAAAGATATTATCGTCCTCTGTTATTCCGGTCTTGCCATCGATCACTCAATGGAAAAATGGGAGGCCATTTATCAGCCTTATTATTCCTGGCTGGAAGACGTGATCAATACGGCCATTGAGCAGAATGTGGTCATCAGCGGCATTCATGTCAGATGGACGGCCAGAACGATTATCAACGTTGTCGAGAACGCGGCTGAACGATTTTATATCGGCTGTGAACAGGATGTCGATCTCGAAGTGTATAAAAAAGAAATATTCAGCTTTCTTAAAAGAAGCTTGCAGAAATGATTGGCAGAGACCGATCATTTTTGACCGCCATAAAAATGACTGACATTCATTCATAATTGAGGTGACTGTAAATGTATTGGCTGCTTGTACTGATAGCCGGACTGTTAGAAGTGATTTGGGCGTCTGCCCTGAAGCATGCGGATTCGCTCATTGATTGGATTGGTATTTTCCTTCTGATTGCCGTCAGCTTTCTGATGTTGATCCGCTCTTATAAAAAAATCCCCATGGCTGCCGCATATACCGTTTTTGTCGGAATAGGCACGGTCGGCACATATGTAACGGGCGTTATTTTAGGAGAACCTTTTTCAATCGGGCAGATATTCTTTTTGGCTTTGCTGCTGTCCGGCATTTTAGGAATGAAGGTATTTACGAAAGAAAATAAAACAAGGAGTGAACATTAATGGCTTGGCTGCTGTTATTTATTGCCGGAGCGGAAGAAGTTGTAGCGGCCGTTGCCATGAAACATATTGACGGCTTTAAAAAAAAGTGGCCGCTGATTGTCATGACAACAGGCTTTATGCTTTCATTCTTTTGCCTTTCTGAAGCGATGCAGGTCCTTCCCACAGGTGTTGCGTATGCAGCTTGGACCGGCATGGGAAGCATCGGCGTTTCGGCCGTGGGCATACTCTGGTTTAAAGAAAAATTCAATCTGTCACAATTGGTGTCTCTGGGGCTTATCCTCATCGGTGTCATCGGTTTAAAACTGACGACATGATGGCCGGAGACTGCTTTTCAGATAAAAAACAAAGGACCCGTCTCGGGTCCTTTGTTTTTTATGCTGTTTTGATCTGTTCTGCTTTTCCCGCTCCGACTCCGAAAATAAAGATCAGAACGGAGACTGCGATCAGCATGAATAACGGAACCGTCCAGCCGTGCGTGATGTCATGCAGCAGGCCGAATACGAGCGGTCCGAAGGCGGCAAGCAGGTATCCGAATGACTGAGCCATGCCGGAAAGCGCCGCGGCTTCATGAACATGCCGGGTCCGCAGGCTGAAAAACATCATCGCCAGACTGAACGCACAGCCTCCCGCAATTCCGATCAAAATGACCCATAGCGGAGTAAGAGACGGGCTCCCGCAAAGAACACCGGCAATGCCGATGAAGAAAAATAAGGCCGTCAGTCCGGCGAGAGCGCGCTGATTTTTCATTTTAGCGGCAGCGATCGGCACGATAAAGGTAATCGGCAGGAGTGAGAACTGCATTAACGAAAGCATCCATCCCGCCCTGCTTGAGCTGAGTCCATTCTGCTGAAGAATTTCCGGCAGCCAAGCGATGACTGTGTAAAAAATAAGGGATTGCAGGCCCATAAACATCGTCACCTTCCAAGCCAGCGGGGACCGCAGCAGACTGCTTTTCTTCCCTCCGTCTGCCCCCGGCGTGCGGACGGGCAGTTCGCGTCCCCTCATTTGCGGAATCCACATGACGAACGCTATTAAAGAAAGAATGCCCCAGCAGCCGAGCGCGCCTTTCCAGCCCAATCCAGCTGAGGAGGCGATCGGTACGCTGATGCCGGATGCAATCGCGCCGCATAGATTCATAGAAACCGAGTAGACGCCGGTCATAACGCCTAAATTTCCCGGAAACTTATGTTTAATGAGACTCGGCAGCAGTACGTTGCATACGGCAATCGATAATCCCAGCAGGATCGTCCCTAAAAAGAGAGTGCCGATCCCGGCGATTGAGCGCAGCAGGATACCGGCTGTCAGGATAATTAATGATGACAGTAAGACAAGTTCGGTTCCGAAGCGCCGGGACAATAAAGGAACAAACGGCGACAGACATGCAAAGGCCAAGAGCGGCACTGTGGTAATGGTGCCGGCAGCCGCATTGGTCATTCCGAGGCTGTCCCGAATTGAGGAAACCAGCGGTCCGACCGATGTCAGAGGCGCTCTGAGATTGGCCCCTATCAATATGACTCCGATGATCAGCAAGATCAGTTTCTTACGCTGACTTGCTTGTAACATTTGATGTTCGTCTTCAATTTTCATGTTTATCCTCCATGTGTATTGTATCTTTAAATCCTGTGATGTATTGATTGACAGCCTCCATGGCCTGATCCGGTTTCTGTCCGGCAATCGCATCGGCAAGCTGGCTGTGGACCCTGATATCAGGGGTGATTTCCAACAGGTTATGGACTGACGCACAAAGCGCCTCCGTCATATGTTCGTATAGATCAGAAAGCATATTGTTATGGGCCGCCTGTACAATTGTTTTGTGCAGCTTAATGTCGGCTTCGGCATACCGTTTTCGATCGTCGTTTTGCAAGGCCGCTTCACATTCATCCAGACATGCCTTCAGTGCCTCCAAGTCTTCATCAGTACGCCTTTGGGCCGCCAATCGTGCGGCTTCTCTTTCAAGTGCGTATCTGACTTCTAATGTTTCAAGCAAATTTGATTTTTTTATGTGACGGTAAAATGCCGCGCCGAGGACACTGGATGAGCTGACATACGTACCGCTCCCCTGCCTTGTCTGAAGCAGGCCGGCATGTACGAGCGCCCGGATGGCCTCACGCAGCGTGTTTCGGCTCACATCAAATTGCTTCATTAAATCCAGTTCAGGGGGAATGCGCGTCCCGACCGGCCATTTATCCGATTGAATTAACGATTCAATTTGCGCCACCACTTGTTCTACGAGCGACAGTCTGCTTGTTTTGGATATATCCATCAAAACACCTCTGTAATTTGTAGGATGATTCTATCATTGGATAATATAACATAAAATCGGCGAAGGTGTAAATCAGGCGCAACGAAAAAAAGAGTGAGTTTTTTCTCTCACTCTTCGGCGCTTTTACGAACGTTTTATATTAACTGAGGTCACGACAAACTTGTCATGGCGGTGGCGGGAAAATGAATATTCAAAGGGGGTGCCGTTATCCAAAAAGCCTACATGCTCGACTTCCAGTATCGGGTCATCCGCCCGGCAGCCGAGATATTGCTGATCCATATCATCCGACTTGCACGCTCTGATTTTTCTGTGTGTGCCTGCGATTTTGAGCTGCAGCTCTTGCGTAATATGATCGTAGATGGAATGGTTGAGCACCTCGTCGTTAATGCCGGGTATAAGGCTCGCCGGCATGTACGTTTTTTCAAGAACGTACGGTTCGCCTTCGACGATTCTCAGCCTCACTACATAATAGACGGGAGTCTTTTCGTCGATGGCCAAATGCGCGGCGACATCTTGAGACGGGAACTGCACTTCAAACCGGATGACCTTGCTTTTGACGTCTTTGCCTTTTAACAAATTGCTCAAGCCGAGAATTTCGTTGCTGACTACGTGAACGTGCTCGTCCTGCATGGCTGATTGAATAATAAACGTGCCGTGCCCTCTTTTTCTGAAAAGCATCCCTTCAGCCGCAAGCGTGTCGAGCGCCCGTTTCATCGCCATTCGGCTGCACCCGAATTCCAGTGCGAGCGTCTTTTCATCCGGGATCGGCTGATCTATGTCATAAACACTGCTTTTAATCCTCGTTCTCATTTCGTTGGCGATTTTTTCGTACTTATTCATCGGTTTCCTCCGGCTGTGTAATGTTTGATCTGTATAGACTCCTTACGGTTATCATAAATTTTTTTCCCTGCTTCATCAATGACGTTACAGCCGCCGTTATTAAAATTGAAAGGATTTCCTCGAATTTTCTATGGAATCTCTCTCACTATTATGGTAGAATTTTTTGCAGAAACGGACACAAACGAATATTGCATACATTGTATAACCTCAATGATATGGTTTGAGGGTGTCTACCAGGAACCGTAAAATCCTGATTACAAAAAACTGTCCCGCACACTTTTTGTAATCAGGATTTTTTATTTTCTAAAAAATAAAAAAAGGAGTATCTGTACATGAATTTCAAAGTATTTCTGCTTGCAGCATCTACTATTGCAGTCGGATTGGTTGAATTAATTGTGGGCGGTATTCTCCCGCAAATCGCTTCCGACTTAGACATATCGATCGTCAGCGCCGGGCAGCTGATCAGCGTGTTCGCGCTCGGTTACGCGGTATCAGGCCCTCTGCTTTTGGCAGTGACGGCAAAAGCTGAACGAAAGCGGCTTTATTTAATCGCACTTTTTGTTTTCTTCCTGAGTAATCTGGTCGCTTACTTCAGTCCCAATTTCGCCGTACTTATGGTGTCACGAGTGCTCGCTTCCATGAGCACAGGGCTGATTGTCGTCCTTTCTTTAACGATTGCTCCTAAAATCGTGGCGCCGGAATACAGAGCGCGGGCGATCGGCATCATTTTCATGGGCTTCAGCTCCGCAATCGCTTTAGGCGTGCCTGTCGGCATTATCATCAGCAATGCCTTCGGATGGCGCGTGCTGTTTTTGGGAATCGGCGTATTATCTCTGGTTTCCATGCTGATTATCAGCGTCTTTTTTGAAAAAATACCTGCTGAAAAAATGATCCCGTTCCGTGAGCAGATTAAAACGATTGGGAACGCCAAGATTGCCAGCGCGCATCTTGTTACCTTATTTACATTGGCGGGGCATTACACACTATATGCCTACTTTGCGCCTTTTTTGGAAACAACGCTTCATTTGAGTTCTGTTTGGGTCAGTGTATGCTACTTTTTGTTCGGCCTGTCAGCGGTATGCGGCGGCCCGTTCGGAGGCTGGCTGTATGACCGTTTAGGATCATTTAAAAGCATCATGCTTGTGACCGTTTCTTTCGCTTTGATCCTGTTTATCCTTCCGCTGTCAACGGTTTCTTTAATCGTTTTCCTGCCTGCGATGGTCATTTGGGGATTGCTCAGCTGGAGCCTTGCGCCGGCGCAGCAAAGCTATTTGATCAAAATCGCGCCTGAGTCTTCCGATATTCAGCAAAGCTTCAATACGTCCGCTTTGCAAATCGGCATTGCGCTCGGGTCAGCCATCGGCGGCGGCGTGATCGGACAAACGGGTTCTGTCACAGCAACCGCCTGGTGCGGCGGTTTGATTGTCATTATCGCAGTCAGCTTAGCCGTATTCTCTTTAACGAGACCCGCTTTGAAAAGAAAATCCGCATAAGTGTGAGACCGCAAAAAAGCCAAAGGAATTCCTTCGGCTTTTGCGTTCTTTTTTATTTTGCGGCAGTAAGCTCGTCTTCTGTCACCCATTTATGGTTGGTTACTTTTTTGCCCCCATCAGTTGGTGTATAGTCGACCATGTAAACGGTTGTCTTTTTGGCTGAATCAATGACGGCTTCAGCACCCTTCATGCCTTTCATATGGGCTGCCTCGATGACTGCCTTGTCACCCGGATTTAACGTTTTATCGCCAGCGCCCTTCAATTCTTCCTGGATGACCCATTTATGATCTTCAACGCGCTTTCCTCCGGTTTCCGGAGTGTAAGATACACTGTAAACCGTTGTATCATAAGCACCTTTTACGGTCCCTTGCGCATTTTTCATGCCTTTCATATGAGAAGCTAAAATCATGACGTCACTGCCCACTTTATAAGTCGGATTTTCGGCCTTCTTTAAACCCTTCGGCACCTCAGATGAACCTGAGTGATTCATGTCTTCGTGTGAGTGCGTTTCTTTGTCTTTCGCTTTTTCGCTTCCTCCTGAAGATTGGCTGTTGCATCCGGCAAGCGCCAGAACGGGAATCAGGAGAAACATGCTGAATAAAAATAGTCGCGCTTTCATTTCAATTAACTCCTTTGCTTTTTTGATAGTTTTGCGTTTCCCTTTCGGTTCCTCAGTAAAACAAAAGATGAATTGCGGCCTGTCATTTCTCCTAATTCTTCAAATCTCTCTTTATTGCCTTTCGTCAGGTGAAATTGTTCACAAAATGTACACATTAATAGAAATGCAGTATAATTCAATTATCAGATAATAGGGGGAACTCATCATGAAAACGAAGGTTTTTGCGGTGGTATTGGGCGCTGTTTTAATGATTGCGGGTTTGCTTTTGGCAGAGGTTTCACTTTATATGGAATACATCACAATGCTCGGAGCTATGATTTTTTCTTCTATATTTATGTCAGAGCCGAAAATAAAATTTCGCATAATCAAAGGGGTTTGACTTTTCTGTTACCGCCGTCTTCTCAGGACGGCGGTTTTTCTGTATGTCACTCAGTCTATTCGCAGAGCTGTTTCTTCTGTGGCGTCCTGATATAAAACGAAATGTGAGGCTGTTTGTGCTTTATCACCTGCAAATTCAATTTCAATCGGCAGCGCCCTGACAAAATAACGGGTTTCTGTCATTGGGAATAATTCGAATGGTGTTTGTCCGTCTATTGTAATATACAATCGGTTTTCTCTTACCGTCACCGCTGCATAGGTACCATCCTGAAATGAATAATTACCGATAAATCTGCTGTAAACGGCGGGGTCGATGTCTGCTTTTTTCTGATCCGCCGGACGTTTCGGAATCACATATGGCTGATCAAATAAGATGTTTACCGCCGCTTCGATCACAACTTGTTCAAATTGATCCGATTGTTCCATGTTGCTGAGATAAATCAGAGTTTTATTCTGATCAATATATCGAAGCATCAGACTGGAATATCCCGGCCAGCCTCCGTCGTGGCTGATCATCTTCCCTTTTTCGCTGCTGTTTCGGATCATCCAGCCAAAACCATATCCGAATTGCTCTTCTTCATTCCAATAGCCGGGTGTAAACGCTTGATCTTTAGATTCCTTGCTGATAATTTCTTCCGTATAAAGAGCCTGATCAAACAGATATAAATCCTTTATGGCAGAGTTAACGGTTCCGTCGCCTTGAATCCCGTCAAGAAAGACGACATAATCGGTTTCCTCAAGTTCATCCGGCAGCACATACTCTCCGGAATGAACATCATAGACATAGCCATATGCATAGTTCGGAATGGTTTCTTTGCTCAATCTTCTGTTATAAATCCGCGTATCGTGCATACGAAGGGGATGAAATACGGCTTGTTTCATAAATTCAGCAAAACTCATGCCTGATACAATTTCAATAATAACCGCTAACACAACATACCCCGTATTACTGTAAAGCCAGCCTTTATTCGGCGGGAAATAAACATCCGGCTTATGCCGTTTGAGCATATTCATAACATCTTGATTAACGGCAATTTTGTTCCGATCCCAATGTTTTAAGAACAACTCTATATAGTCCGGCAACCCTGACGTATGATGAAGTAAATGCCGAATGGTAATGCCCGGGTAAGGAAAATCAGGAAGCCACCGCTCTATCATATCGTCATAGCGCAACTTCCCTTCTTGCTCTAAAATGATGACACCCAGAGCTGTAAACGGCTTCGATACTGAAGCCAATTCAAAGACCGATTGGTCATTCAGCATCCTGTTTGTTTCCAGTTCTGCAGTTCCGAATGAACCCTGATATAAAATGCGGCCGTTTTCTGCTGCTAATACAGCTCCGTTTATTTCATGTCTTCCGTCTAATGTGCTGAAAAGCTGTTCAAAAGCTTGTTTTTTCTTATCGTTCATTCGCGTCCTCCCTTCTAAAAACTGATTCTCTCTTTTATACGGATACCTGCTTTATAGGTTTCAATATTTTTCCTTTTTAATGTGATTCTTTTATTCACACCATACAGTGCAGGCTTCGAATTCAACATGCTTCTCGTCTTTCTTTGCCCCGGCAATTTCCATGGTTGAAAACATCGCACAGACGACAGCTTTGTATTCGTTCATGACGGTTTGTGTTTCAATCAGGAACCGTTCGGATGAAGCCGCATATTCCATTACGTACTCTTTCATTTTCCCGATAATATCATCTGCCTGACGGCTGAACCCGGCCGCCTCCAAGTCACTCTCAAACTGGTTTTTGTTGATCATATGAATATGCATTTTTAAAAGCCCCTTTCAGCAGCGTATTTGTGATTATATTCACTGTAAAGGACAGGCTTGGATAAACTTTTAATAAAATATGAACAAAATATGAATTGGCTCATCCGCCAAACCGGCGGTGAAACTTGCAAATGAAGAGCATCATATCATCTGAAAGCCATTATAAAAAGCCTGTTTCCCCTTTGGAGGCGGAAACAGGCTTTTTTTCATTTTAATGAGCATTTTTCGTTTCAATAAACCGGTCGATCCGTGCCAGAACATCCTTCATGTCCATGCATTCTTTAAAGCTTTCATTGATGGCTTGAATGCCTTGTTTGTATTTCCCGTTGTGAAGGACTTCTTCTGCGGCAAGCTTTAACTTTTCAGCGCTTACTTCATCTTTTTGCACTGTAAAGCCCGCATTCAATTCAGTCAGCCGGCCCGCAACCATCGGCTGATCTTTATCGTGCGGGATGACGACCAGCGGCACTTGATAATGAATGCCTTCATTTACACTGTTCATTCCGCCATGTGTAACAAACACGTCTGCCTGCTCCAGCACTTCAAGCTGCGGCACGTATGGAGCGATGATAAAGTTTTCGGGCGCCTGTTTGATTTTCGACAGATCGGCTTTTTCCCCGGCGGCAATGACAACCTTGCCTTCAAAATCTGAGAACGCGTCTATGCACAGATTAAAAAACGCTTCCGTGTTCCCGAGCACCGTTCCCATTGAGATATAAATGACTTTTTCATTCTTTAAAGAGTCAATCGGGAAGGCGGTGTCCCCTTTTCTCTTCGGAAAACTCGGACCGATAAATAAATACTCATCTCCGAATGTCTCGCTTTCGGGCTGAAAATATCTGCTTGTATAGACGACGTTCAGTTCACCCGTGTTGTTCATAAACTGAACCAGGCTGTCAGGAGCAACGCCGTATTTGTCTTTCATCTCGGCCAACAGCTCTTCACATTCCCTGTCCGGCTTAAACGGCACGCCTGATTCCGGATGGAGCGGCAGTATTTTCAGACGGTCTTCATTGAACAGGAAGGATGCTGAAGAAGAGATGCCGGGGATGTTGAGATAATCTCACACCAGCTCTCCCGCACCGAATTTATCATAATAGACGGCGTCGAATTGAATGTCCTCAGCCAGACGCTGCACAATCTGTAAAATCTCCAGTGACGTTTTGATATGAACCTTTAAAAATGCAAGTATACCGGCCGGGGTGCCGGGATCAATGGGTGTCATTCTGAGCAGATCGCGGTGAAGATGGACCTCCGCCCCTACTCCTTCCAGCCTGCTTTTGTATTTTTCCGTTGAGATATAATGAACGTGATCGCCCCGTTCACTGAAGGCCTTTGTCACACCCAGAGTCGGATTTACGTGTCCTTCTGCGGGAAAATTGATCATTAGAATATGTTTAGCCATTTTTTCAAACTCCTTTGCCTTTTCGCCCTTTTTCCATATCCATCATAAATGATGCGAAAAAAATCATGCAAGGAACATCCGTCGGGTCTTTATGGCGATTTAATGACACCAACAAAAAAAGACAAGGCTTTTCACCTTGTCAATCGTGACGATTCGTCTGTTTCTTCCGCTTTCAGCACGCCTTTCAGATGTTCTACATCATGCTGGAGATGCTCGGTCATATATTGCACGGCTTTTGCTTTGTCGCCTTTTTTTATTTCTTCAAAGACTTTCCGGTGCTCATGCAGGATAACCTCCGCACGGTCATCTCCTTTAAAATTAAGAACTCTGCAAAAATGAATCAGCACATTGACATGCTCAAGCAGCTTGGCCAGCTGGCTGTTGCGGCTGAAATCCACAAGGAGCTGATGAAACGTTTCGTTCAAGGAAATAATCTCAGTCTCTTTGGCGCCTTTATGAATGGCTTCTTCCGTCTCCCGTAGCTGCTGTTCAATACGTTCAATTTCGCTCTCAGCCGCTTCATCAATGACGAGTTCGACCGCCAGTGATTCAAGCGATATTCTGATTTTGTAAATCTCTTCGACATCCTTAATGGACAGCGAATAGATGACAAAGCCGTTTCGATCGTCTGCCGTCAGCAGCCCGTCCTTTTCAAGGAGCCGCATGGCTTCTCTGATCGGTGATCGGCTGACTCCAAAATCCTTGGCCAGCTGTGTTTCATTCAGCCGTTCTCCCGGTTTAAACACCCCGTCGAATATCATTTTTTTCAATTGAGAATAAAATTGCAGATAATACGGGGTTGGCTTATCTAATTTAAAATTATCCATCTTTCCTACCTCTTCATACAATTTAGGCCTTATGTTACCAAGATCATATAACAGTTTATCTATGGAAGCAACATTCCCAAGCTTGTCAGCCCAGCAAAAGTGGCGTAATATGGAATTATTACAAACGACGGTCGACGGTCTTCCGTAAACCGAAACAATTCATTCAGAGGTGATGGAAACATGAAAACATACAAGATTGCCAGCATACCGGGAGACGGCGTGGGAAAAGAAGTAGTCCTGCAAGCGGAGCGGGTATTGAATGCGATCGCCGAATTACATGGGGGCATTGCATTTGATTTTACTTCTTTTCCGTGGAGCTGCGAGTATTATCTGGAGCACGGAACCATGATGCCGGATGATGGATTAGAAACGTTACAACACTTTGATGCTTTGTTTTTGGGAGCGGTGGGAAATCAAAAACTCGTCCCCGACCATGTTTCGCTGTGGGGGCTGCTCATCAAGATACGCCGGGAATTTGAACAGGTGATTAATGTACGGCCGGCCAAGCTGCTGCCGGGAATCACCTCCCCTCTCGTGAACCCGAAGGATTTTGATCTGTTAGTCGTCCGCGAAAACAGTGAGGGCGAATACAGCTCTGTCGGCGGCAGAATCTATCAGGATGAAGACGAAATTGCCATTCAAAACGCGGTCTTTTCCCGCAGAGGAACGGAAAGAGTGATGCGGTATGCCTTTGAACTGGCGGCAAATCGGCGGAAACACGTCACAAGCGCGACGAAATCTAACGGTATTGTACACTCTATGCCGTTCTGGGACGACATCTTTAAAGAGGTCAGCCGGGATTACGCCGGGATTAAGACAGATTCGCAGCACATCGATGCACTGGCGGCCTTTTTTGTCACTCATCCGGAACGCTTTGATGTCATTGTCGCTTCAAATCTGTTCGGAGATGTGCTGACAGATATCGGCGCGGCGATTATGGGAAGCGTCGGAATCGCTCCTGCGGCCAATATCAATGTAAACGGAAAATATCCTTCTATGTTTGAGCCTGTTCACGGCTCCGCTCCGGATATTGTCGGGAAAGGAATTGCCAATCCTATAGGGCAAATATGGACGGCAAAATTAATGCTCGATTCATTCGGAGAAGAGGAACTGGGCAATCTCCTCTTACAATCAATTGAAACCGTCACAAACAGCGGCGTCCTGACCCCTGATGTCGGCGGAAAGCATTCAACGGAAGACGTCACCTCCGCTATTATTTCTCAAATAAAAAAATAAAATTTTATGAGGAGAGAGAAAATGGATTCTTTTCGTGAACAATTTGAAAAGCATGTGACCCATGATTCAATTGAGGTAAATGGCATCCGCCTTCATTACGTCTTTGCGGGAAAGGAGGATGCTCCCCCCGTCATCCTCCTGCACGGCTTTCCGCAAAGCTGGGTGACGTGGCGTTATGTAATTCCGACGCTTGCCGCTTCTCATAGAGTCATCGCTGTGGATCTGAGGGGCTACGGCGATTCTGAAAAGCCGAGCGGCATAAACGGTTATGATAACAAAACGATGGCAAGCGATATACAAGGTCTGATGCGCCGCCTGCATATACAAAGAGCGTTAATTGCAGGGCATGACAGAGGCGCAAGGGTAGCAAGGCGGCTGACTTTAGATGCTCCGGAGCTGGCGGCTGGCCTTGTGCTCATTGACATTATGCCGACTGAATACGTCTATGATTCTCTGACCGCAGCTGAAGCGGCAAAAAAATACTGGCACTGGACATTTCAAGTCGTTCCCCATCTGCCGGAAGAATTAATAAAAGGAAAAGAAGAGGAATATCTTAGATTTTTATTAAGCAGAGGTGACGGGCTTTTTGACCTGCTGACATCAGACGGCGCCTGGGACCGGTACTTAGCCGCCTGGAAGCAGCCCGGCGCTGTCCAGGCTGCGCTTAATGACTACAGAGCCGCTTATCAAATTGATTTGCCGAGATATCGTTCAGAAAAGGAATCACAGAAAAAACTGGATGTTCCCACACTTTTGCTGTGGGGAGAAAAAGGGAACTTAGCCGGTCTTCCCGTGCTTGACACATGGAGAGAATCAATTCGTGAAGTCAGTGGTGGATATGAGGTAAAAGGCTGCGGCCATTATGTCCCCGAGGAAAAACCGACAGAAACCGCCCGCAGGATTATCGATTTTTCAAAAACGGTTTTTTAAGGGGCGCACCACACCGAAACAGGCAGACTCTTAAAACCCGGCCTGATGACTTACCTTCTCTATCACAGGCCGGATCATTCATAAGTGAAATGGTTCTGAACCAGCCCCCTCTTTTTCCTGCTTGCTGCCTTAATCAAAATAAACGGGTTTGTCCGGATGTTTGAGATATGAAAACATCCTTTCAATCTGACTTTCCGTATTGCGGGCGGCAGATAGCGGCGGCAGCTCCGTTTCCGCAAAAAAAGCGGCCGCGCTGGTTTCCGTTCCCTCCCTGAGCTGTCCGCCGATGATCTCACATTTGATAAACACTTTGTAAACGTGGACGGCGGACGGCGGATGGGAATGGCATTTCTTATCCATTACAGCTAACAGTTTGACCGGCTTTACGTCGATTCCCGATTCTTCTTTTACTTCTTTGACAGCGGCTTCGCCAGGAGAGATCCCGATATCAGCCCACCCGCCCGGCAGCGCCCATTTGCCGTCGCTTTTCTCTTTCACCATTAATATGCTCTGATCTTTAAAAACTGCCGCTCTGATATCAACTTTCGGAGTGGGATAGCCCCTATCACCGGCGAATATGTCTTTTATGATCCTTTTCTCGATGCCTGTATAATGCACCATGATATCCACGCTTATTTTTCTTATTTCTTCAAATCTCTCAATATCATATATGTCTTTGGAATAAGCCAGCCCCGCTTGCGCCGCGGATTGAAGCTGTTTTGCCCATTCAAGCCATTTTGGCTCCATTATTTTCACCGCCTAACTTTGATTCACGAACTCCCGAGGACCCAGGTATTGCACTTTGAGAGTACTCATGATCCGTTTCTGCTTCTTGTTTTCTGTGTATGGCGGGACGAATCCTGCTGTTACACATCAGAAAAAAGCCATTCTGCAATGAATGGCTTTTTTTCAGACACTATTTTTCTTTAATAACGAGCACGACGCCTGCAGCAATAAGAGCCGCCCCGATCCAGAAGGTTCCTCCGATCTTCTCCCCCAGCAGCAGCCAGCCGAGCAATGTCCCGGAGAGCGGCTGAAAGAAGAAAAACAGACCTCCGCTTGCCGCATTCAGCAATTGCAATCCGCGATTCCACAGCATGAACGCACAGGCCGTTGAAATCACACCCAGATATAAAAGGCCGCCCCATATCTCAGGCCGGGCAAGCTGAGACAACGGAATCTCCTGAAGCGGGCCCGCTGTAAACGGGGTCAGGATGACAAATGCGACACAAATGGAATAGGTTGTGACGACAAGCGGTGAGTAACGGCCGGGAACCCGTTTAATCAGCACGGACATCAAAGCCCATGTCAGCGCCGCAGCCAGAAGCGAGAGACCGCCGAGCTGGCCCGACATATTGATATCTCCGTTCCCTACGATGAGCAATACCCCGATGGTCGCCAGTCCTACCGATATTCCTTTTTTCAGCGTTAACCGTTCTTTCAGAATCAGACGGGCAAATACAACCATAAATGCGGGAGTGGATGCCGTAATGATCGCTCCCATTTGCGCGGTTGATAATTTCGTGCCGATCTCCTGCGTGACGATCGAAATCGTGTTGCCGATCAACCCGATCACAGCAATCAGTAATAGATCACGTTTATGAACTTTCCAGGATTGACGTGTAAACAAACTGAGAAGTAAAAGCGCCACAAGCGCGACCGCATATCTCAGCCATACCAGTTCAAGCGGCGGAATGACCGCTACCACAACTTTTACAACGACATACATACCGCCCCAGATACTGGCGGCCAATGCCAAATAAATCGAACCGAACAACGTATTTTTCAATTTGATGCACCCTCCGTTATCATATTAGGTCATGTGACATGCCCTAACGGAGAGAAGCGCAGTCACTTTCCTCCATTAAGGGCGGAGAAGTGCTGCCGGTACATCATGTTCAAATAAAGGCGCCAAAAACATATCGCTTTTCACCTCAATTTCCAATCTGATTTTTCTCATTATACAAGGTTTGTTAAAAGGCGTAAATGATCAGCTTTATGTGCCGCGGACTTGCAGCTGAATTCTTGTGATTTGATTGTCAAACCCATCCGCCACAACTTCATCGAGCATGTATTCTTCATATGCATAATCCCCCATTTCCAGCCCATACTCTTCAATGAACTGCATGATTCTGCGGTAAGCCGCTTCCGCTTCATCTCCTATTTGATACCCGACCGCATAAAGCCCTTTCGGCTTGATATGGAGGTCTTTATTCACTATGCCTTCTTCTGTCTTGATATAAAAATGAGTGTAGTTGTAGAATTCTTTCTTCAGAATCTGCTCCCGCGCAAACAGGCCGCCGACCGGGTGCCCCTGATCGAGTTCATGGATTTGCCTATAGCGGATCAATTCGGAAAGAGCGGCGGTGTATTGCCGTTCAGGCAAATTGAGTACAGGACGCCCGATCATAAGCGGTTCTTCATCTGAGTGCTGCAGAGAGACGGAGGAAAAGTCCGTCTCCAAGGCCTGTTCGGTCAGTTTCACCTTTGTCTGAATCATCCTTTGCAGGTGTTCGAGCTTTTTGATTTTGCTTTCGATTTCTGAGGATTTCTCCTTTAAAAGCGCGATGATATCCTCGGGGGTTTTGTCTGTTAAGAGCGGTTTGATACGCTTTAAGGGTATGCCGACCTCCTTAAACAGACTGATGACCTGAAACAGCTCGAATTGATGATAGGAATAATATCTGTATCCGTTCGCTTTTTTGATTTCCGGAGAGAGCAGGCCGATCTCGTCATAATGGAACAGGGTTTGTTTTTTTACGTGGCAGAGTTTTGCAAATTCACCCGTTGTAAAGTATTTTCTGACGTCTTCGCTCATAATACCTCCTTGACTATACGGTAACCATATCCTTTATGATGTTCATTGTATCTGAGAGAAGGCTGACTCACAAATCAGCTTACCTATGGACGGACGCTTACGGCAATCGAAGCTTTTAACCGTCTCAGAAAAAGCGGAAGAGGAGTATTAAGTATGACTATTGAAATCAAAGCAGTCACGGAAGAAAACCGTGCTGATATACTGGCGCTTCATGTAAGCGAAAGCCAGACTTCATTTATTGAAACCGTGGAAAAGTGTTTACAAGATGCTGAGGATTGCCGGCATTATCAGCCGGCCGGCCTTTATTTTAACGGAGAATTGGTCGGCTTTGCCATGTACGGATGGTTTCCGGAATATGATGAGGAAAACCAAAACGGCAGAGTGTGGCTTGACCGTTTTTTCATTGATGAACGATATCAGGGACGCGGTTTGGGCAAACTGATGCTTGATGCCCTTATCCGGCACCTCGCTCGATTATATGATTGCAGACGGATTTATTTAAGTCTGTTTGAAGATAACGTGCACGCATTGCGCCTTTATCAAAGATTCAGCTTTATATTCAATGGAGAGCTGGACTTCAACGGGGAAAAAGTGATGGTCAAAGAGCTGTAGACTCTCTGTATAAAAGCCATTCGTCTTCTTGCCAATACCTTAAATTTGAGGTAACATAAAAGTATTGAACGACGGTCGACGGACGACCAATGTCGATTGTTAAAACCTGATACAGCGGATCGGAATATTGTGATCAGGCATCTAAATGGAGGAGAAGATTGTGCTTATTATACTCGTTATGTTTCTTCTCGGGATTATTCTCGGGTTTATCGGCGCGGGGGGAGCCGGTTTTGTCATTGCGCTTTTAACCATACTTTTTCACGTACCAATTCATACGGCTTTGGGCACTTCCCTTGCCGGAATGGCTTTCACAAGTTTATCGGGGGCTTTCAGCCACTACCGTGAAGGCAATATTCAGATGAAAATCGGTCTCATCGTCGGCGTTTTTGCGGCATTCGGTTCGTTTTTCGGAGCCAGACTTACTTCTCTTATTCCCGCAGATTTGCTGCATTACTTGACGGCGGGCATGCTGTTTTTATCTGCTCTGCTTATTTTGGTCCGGTTATTTATTTTAAAAGAAACACAAGAAGACTCCGGACGGCAAAGCAACCTGAACATATGGGTGAAAGCCGTTGTGCTCGGTATCATCGCAGGGATCTTGTCCGGAACGTTCGGCATCGGTTCTGCCCCCTTCATCCAAATCGGCTTAATGATTCTTTTGCGCTTATCCATCCGCCAGTCGGTCGGCACCACCATGCTTGTCATTATCCCGCTTGCAGTCGGCGGAGGACTCGGTTATGTGACGGAAGGATTTGTCGATTATATGCTGTTGGTCAAAGTGCTGATCGGAACGATGTGCGGCGCGTATGTCGGAGCGAAATTCACCAATCTCGTGCCGAAAGTCATTCTGAAATCAGCCATCTTTTTAACACCGGCCATCGCCGGTCTGATGCTTTTATTTTAAACTGAAACGGAAGGCAGCCGCCTCCCGTTTTTTTCTGTTCTTTACCGGTTTTCGCAGAGCTTTTTCAGCTTTGCCTCCGTTTCGGTGTGATCTACCGGCGTATACACGCTGCAGCGCAGGTCACTGTTGCCCTGAACCTGAAAGGAAGTCAGGTTAAAAACCATTTTTCCCGCCTTCGCGTGGCGGAACTCAATTAATACTTCGGGAGCCGAGCTGACTTCGCTCTCATTCCACAGCGTATGAAACTCTGAATATGTCTGCTCCATTTCTTCTATAAACTGAGAATACCACGTATCCGCGACATACTGGCCGTAATACGTTCTGAAAATGGCGATGAACCCTTTCACAAAATGCTCCCAGTTCACGGCTAGACTTCTTAATTCTTTTCTGGAAAACAATAGCTCTATGAGATTCCGCTTTTCAGGAGGAATTTGTTCAAAATCCAAAAACACGTGAGCCGCCGCCTGGTTCCACCCTACGATATGGCACCGCCTGTCCGAGATAATGGTGGGACAATAACGGAGCTCCTGGAGGATTTTTGAAAGGGACGGGCTGATGACCGCTTCTTCCTCCGCTGTAAACGGCTGCTTCACGCCCTCATCAATGGCAAGCGCGTACAAATAATTTCTCTCATCTTTATTCAGCTGAAGCGCATCGGAAACGGCGTCCAATACGGCTGCTGACACTTTAATGTCTCTGCCCTGCTCCAGCCACGTATACCACGTGGTGCTTACGCCGGCTAATTGCGCGACTTCTTCTCTTCTGAGGCCCGGCGTTCTTCTCCGTGTGCCCATTGGCAGCCCGGCCATCTGCGGAGAAATTTTGGCCCGCTGCGTTTTTAAAAACTCAGAAAGAGCCTGCAATCTTGCTTCTGGTATCATTCTGACCCTCTCCTTTCTTACCCTGGTACTTATTATACTAGGATAATCAACAACTTGTAATAGGATAATTGCGAGTTACAATAAATACATACCGAAGGAGGAATGACCATGAAAAGAGTTGTGATCACCGGAATGGGAGTGATTTCACCTCTCGGCAATGATGTGCATACATTTTGGAAACACCTGACGGAAGGAAAATCAGGAATCTCTATCATAGATTCGTTTGATGTCTCCGGCTCCAAGACAAAAATAGCCGGCACCGTCCGCGATTTCGACGCAGAAGAAAGATGGGGCAGAAAAGAAGCGAGAAAGCTTGACCGTTTCAGCCAGTTTGCTTTAGCCGCAGCGGAACAGGCGCTGGAAAGCTCCGGGATTCAGCTCGAGCAAATTGACCGTGAACGCCTCGGCGTGTACGTCGGCTCCGGAATCGGCGGCATCACGACCTTGATTGACAATGTCCGTACGTTAAACGAACGGGGAGCGCGAAAAGTGAGCCCGAGCCTTGTCCCTATGATGATTTCAAATGCGGCCGCCGCTCAAATCAGTATCAGATTAGGCGCGCTCGGTCCCTCACTTTCTCCCGTCACCGCGTGTTCTATCGGCAATACGTCGATCGGGGAAGCATTTAACGCCATTCGGAATGATGACGCAGATATCATGTTTGCAGGGGGTGCGGAGGCGGCGATTACAAACCTGTCATTAGCCAGCTTCGGCAATGCCCACGCGCTGTCAGCGAGAAATGAAGACCCCGCCGCGGCAAGCCGGCCGTTTGACGCGGATCGCGATGGTTTTGTCATGAGTGAAGGCGCGAGTATTGTAGTATTAGAATCATTGGATAACGCAATCAGCCGAAATGCTCCGATCCTCTGTGAGGTGCTCGGCTACGGCGCAAGCTCGGACGCGTATCACATGGTAGCCACCCATCCTGAAGGAACGGGCGCATACTTGGCGATGAAAAACGCTTTGAAAAAGGCGAAGGTTTCAGCGGAAGACATTGATGTCGTAAGCGCCCATGCGACAAGCACTAAAGCCGGAGATCTTTCTGAAACATTGGCAATCAAGAAATTATTCGGGGAGCTTGCCTATGACATTCCGGTCACGGCAAACAAGTCAATGCTCGGCCATATGCTTGGCGCGGCAGGCGGAGTTGAAGCCATCGCTCTGACAGAAAGCTTGAGACACGGCATCATCCCGCCGACGATCAATCTGCAAACCCCTGATTCGGCGTGTGATTTGGACTATGTATCAGACGGTCCGCGTCAGCAATCTTTAACAATCGGCCTCTCCAATTCATTCGGCTTTGGCGGACATAACTCAGCGATCATCCTGAAGAAATATGAATAGCGGGCATAAAAAAAGGAGTGAATCATTTCACTCCTTTTTTGCTTTCTCCTGTTTTGTTGTTAAGGTGAAAAAAGCGATGGAACCGATAACGGATGTCGCAAACATGATCAGCCCCATCGGCACGGCCGTCGCTTCATTCATTCCCACAAGCGGCGACACGATGGAACCGAGAAGAAGCGGAAGCATGCCGAGCAGTGCGCTTGCGCTTCCCGCGCGGTGTCCCTGCTTTTCCATCGCCAGTGTAAAGGTGCTTGTCAGCGTCATGCCGATCGTAATCATATAAATAAAAATGGAAATCACCAGTGCCGCCAGCGGCCCGTGAATGATCGTCATGACAAGCAGAACGGCTGTCGCCGTCATCGCTGTAATGACACCAATCCTCAGCAGGCTTTTTTCATGAATGATTCCGCCGAAACGCCCGATGATAAAGCTTCCTGTAATGATCGCCAGCCCGTTTATGCCGAATAAAACACTAAAGACCTGAGGCGATACTCCGTAAATATCCTGATACACAAAAGGCGTCCCCGAGACATACGCAAAGCTCCCGCCGTGGATAAAACCGACCGTCAACGCATAGCCGATAAATGACCGATCTTTCAGCAGGCTTCCCATTGTCCGCACGGAATTTCCGATAGAGCTCGGGATACGCTTTTCCGGCGGCAGGGTTTCTTTCAGCTTGAGCGCAATGATGAGAACAAGCAAAAACCCGATAACGGTTAAAAAGAGAAAAATCGTATGCCATGATGCAAACGGGAGCAGTAAAATCGCGCCTCCCGTCATTGGCGCCACCATCGGCGCGACGGCGGTAATGACCATTAACAGCGAGAAAAATTTAGAAAGCTCTCTCCCCGTAAAGACATCTCTGACGATCGCACGGGACAGAACGAGTCCTGCCGAAGCGGTGAACCCTTGAAGAAAACGGGCAATCACTAATGTTGTAATGTTCGGCGCAAGCGCGCAAAACAGAGAAAACAAGGCAAATAAAAAAATACATAGTAATAACGGTTTTCTTCTTCCCTGCGCGTCACTTAACGGGCCGACAACAACCTGTCCGATTGTCAAGCCGATCAGACATGCGGTTAAACTGAGCTGGACAAGCGAAGCGCGGGCGCTTAAATCTTCGGCGATTTCAGGGAAACTCGGCAGATACATATCTATATTCAGAGGCCCCAGTATCGCAAGCATGCCGAGAAGAAAAGCCAGCGCAAGCCGCTCCTTGCCGGTCGGATTATGCAGCATATCGTTCCCACCTTTCCTTTGTCAATCTCTCAAAACATTTGTATATTGTATCATAATTTTTTCTTTATTTTTTAAAGTTTTCAAGGGCGGCAGGAAGACATAAAAAAACCAAGGGCCATAACAGCCCTTGGTCTCCGATCTTGCGGTGAAACGTTTTACGCATGCTTTTCTTTAAACGCTTTTGCGTATTGGTCGGCCGCTATAATGGCATCTGCCACGTCATCAGCCGTGACATCAAAAGCGGCATGTATCGTTTCTTCTTCAATGGTTGCGGCTTCTGCCACTTTCATAATGTCCTCTTTAGATGCGTCTTTCAATTTGATGTCTTCAAGTGTGACAGGCAGCCCCAAGCTGATATAAAACGCGATATACCGCTCAATTTCTTCAAGCGAACGTTTTTCCAGCGCCAGTTGAACGAGCGTGCCGAATGCCACTTTTTCACCGTGAGTCAAGTGATGGATCTCACCTTCAAGCGCGGTGAAGCCGTTGTGAATGGCATGCGCCGCAGCCAAGCCGCCGCTTTCAAATCCCAGTCCGCTCAGAAGTGTATTGGCTTCAACCACCGCTTCCAATGGAGGAGTGACGACTTTCGCTTTTACGGATTCATAGGCGAGATGGCCATATTTGAATAGTACTTCTTCACATTTTTCCGCGATGGCTTCTCCTGCGATTGTAGGAATTCCGCCCGCCATCGTTTTACCGCCATTGGCGATGACACTGCGCGCCTCTACCCACGTCGCCATCGCATCGGCAATACCTGATGCTAAAAAACGCGGCGGGGCTTCCGCGACGATTTTCGTATCGACCAGAACCAGGTCAGGATTCTTATGGTAGAAACGATAGTTTTCAAACGCGCCTTGTTCTGAATAAACGACAGACAGTCCGCTTGTCGGAGCATCCGTTGAAGCGGCCGTCGGCACGATAACCGTGTAGCCGTTTATTTCATCTGATACGGCTTTGGCCGTATCAAGCGTTTTACCGCCGCCGACTCCGATCACAATGGACGCACCCGCTTTTTCTGCAATGCCCGCAATTCTTTTCATTTCTTCCTGGGAAGCTTCTCCGTTGAAAACCGCCTCTTCAGAGGAGATATTGCTTTTCTTTAATTCAGCCGTCACTTTGTGACCAGCGATATCCCATACGGTTTTGTCGGCAATGACGACGGCTTTTTCACCAACGCCCTCCAGATGTCCGCCGATTGTTTCAATTGCGTTTTTTCCTTGCACATATTTGGCCGGACTGATAAAAATTCGTTCCAATGTCATCATCCCTTCTTTGATGTCTTCCATACATTTCTCTTAATGATAGAGCAGAAATGAAAACTCTTCTGATATAATTCCTCTTTTTTATTTGATTCAAACCTCATTTACATAATAGAAAAATCAATTTTCACAGCATTGACAAGATGTGAAGGTGTCTATATAATCTTCGATATTGAAGCTGATCATTCTTTACTGAATGAACAAACGAGATTGTGAATGATTCGTCTTAAAAATTATTTAGTTCTGCTGGATAATTTTTGAGGCGTTTTTGTTTTTTATATATTTTTGACTGCAAAGGAGGTCTACACATGAAGAACATTTGCAAGGATATACTGATGATTATGGCCGGGGCCTTTCTTATCGCGGCGTCCGTGGAATTTTTCGTCATCCCGAATCACTTAGGGGACGGCAGCACCGTGGGAATCGCTCTTGTTTTATATTATCTTTTCCGTATACCTGCGAGTATTACAACACTGGTTGTAAATTTGATTTTTATCGGACTGGCTTATAAATTTCTAACGAAAAAAACGATTTTATACACGATACTCGGTACGGGGATGACTTCTGTTTTTCTCAGCATCGTCAGCTTTATTCCGTTCGGGGTTCATGACATGGTGCTCGGGATCGTGTTCGGCGCTCTGCTGATGGGAGCGGGGCTGGCTTTAATCTTTATCGCTGACGGATCTACCGGCGGGACCACGCTTTTAGCGTATTTATTAAATTACACAAAGGGTTTTAACATCTCCAAAAGCATGTTTTATATGGATTGTGTCATTATTGTCGCATCCGTTTTAGCGATCGGCATCAATCATACGCTGTATACGTTTATATTCGTTTATCTGTGCGCCAAAATCGTCGATATTGTCATTGAGGGTTTCCATAATAAAAAAGCCCTCACCATTATGTCTGACCAATACGAAGAAATCGCCAAAGCGATCACCTCCGTATACGGCAACGCGGCAACGATTTTTTACGGATACGGGTATTACGGCAGCAAAGACAAGCGCATTATATATGTCGTCATTAAAAAGAACGAATTACTGAAAATCAAAAAACATGTTCAAAAAATTGATCCGAAATCATTTATCGTTATTCATGAAGTAAAAGAAGCTGTCGGAGGGCAATTCGGCTTTACAAACCTGCCCGCCGCCGCGAATGAGAAATAACCGCCTGCAGTGTATATCTGCAGGCTTTTTTATATTCGTCCCTTCCCCTCTCAAAGGTTTTTACACTTTTTGATTGAAGTAATAAATGAAATCTTTTTTGATGGGAGAACATAATATGAATATCAAAACCGACAGGCTCGTGATCCGGACATTTGAACCGGAAGATTGGAAAGATGTCTATGAGTACACCTCAAATCTGAATGTCATGAAGTATATACCGGAGGGTGTCTTTACCGAAGAAGATGCCAAGAAATTCGTTATTGATAACAGCGGTGAACATGCCGAGATGTTCCCTGTTGTATTGAAGGATGAAAAAACGGTCATTGGCCACATTGCTTTTTTTAAGTATTTTGGTGACCATACGTATGAAATCGGATGGGTGTTTCACCCTGATTATCAGGGCAAAGGATATGCTTCAGAGGCTGCAAGCGCCTTGCTGGGATTCGGGTTTAAAACGATGAAATTACACCGGATCATTGCGACATGCCAACCGGAAAACACTGCCTCGCATCGGGTGATGGAAAAGATCGGAATGCGGCGGGAAGGCTTTTTCAAAAAATGCATCCCCCATGATAATGACTGGTGGGATGAATATTATTATGCCGTTTTAGAAGAAGAGTGGGAAGCCTCAAACCTGGAATAAAAAGGCTTATACCTTTTGCTTTTACAGGTAAGTGTGTGCTACACTGTTTGTAACAAATACGAAGGGACGATGGGTGGACAATGATTAACTAATCTTATTTTGACCGTTTGAAATCAAATATTTCAAATCAGAAAAAATAGGATTAGTCTGCCCATTTTCTATACGATACAAAAGCTATGTAAAAATAGCTTATTTGATCATGCACAGGTACGGCTAATCCTTCCAAATCAATTGGGAGGATTTTTTTGTCCTCCCTTAAAGCGAGGGATTGACATATGAAAGAAATATTAAAATTAACCGGAATCAGTTATGAAATCAACAGTGTTCCCCTTTTTGAACAGATCAGCGCGAGTGTTCAGCAGGGAGAGATTATCGGTGTCATCGGCAAAAACGGCGCCGGCAAATCTTTATTGCTGCAATTGATCTGCAATCAAACAGCACCGTCACAAGGACAGATCCAGATGATGCAAGATGTGAACATCTATATGGTCGAACAAGAAACGGAAGCTTATGATTCCGGCCTGCCGGAGCCTGCGGAGGCAGCATTATTAGAAAAATGGAACGTGCCCGCCCGAGCCTTTTCCCAATTAAGCGGCGGAGAAAAACTGAAAGCCCGTCTTGCCAAAGGGTTCTCCTCCTCAAGCGGCCTTTTGTTATTAGATGAGCCGACGAATCACCTTGATCAGCACAGTTTAGAAATCCTGCAAAATCAGATCAAGAACTATAAAGGCACCATTATTTTGGTTTCCCACGACCGTGCTTTTTTGGATGCAGCGGCGACAAAAATCTGGGCCATCGAAGGAAAGAAACTCATTGAGCATAAAGGGAATTATTCAAGCTATATGGAAGTCCGCAAACAGAGAAGACTGACACAGCAGCGGAATTATGAGAATCAGCAGAATATGATCGCACGGATTGAAGCTCAAATGAACGAGCTGAACGCCTGGTCAAAAAAAGCCCACGCCCAATCAACGAAAATAGAAGGCTTTAAAGAATACCACCGCGTAAAAGCAAAACGTACGGACGCGCAGATTAAATCAAAGCAGAAGCGTCTTGAAAAAGAGCTTGAAAAAGCGAAAGCAGAACCGGTTGAGGCTGAGTATGAAGTCCGCTTTTCCATTGAACACCGCAAAAAAGCGGGAAAGCGTTTTTTAGAAGTAAGTGATGTCACAAAATCGTATGACGGCCGAACGCTGTTCAAAAATGTGAATTTCACTGTTTTGCACGGTGAAAAGATTGCCATTACAGGCCCGAACGGCAGCGGGAAAACAACATTATTGAAGGTCATCCTCGGTCAGGAAAAAGCTCAGGGCGGCAGCATATGGATGTCTCCGTCTGCAAATGTCGGGTATTTAACGCAGGAAGTATTTGACCTTCCGCTTGACAAAACCCCCGAACAGCTTTTTTACAAAGAAACGTTCGAAGCAAGGGGAAATGTGCAAGCCCTCATGAAGCATTTAGGATTTACCGCAGCGCAATGGACGGAGCCTATCGGCAAGATGAGCATGGGAGAGCGGGTCAAATGCAAGCTGATGGCATTTATTCTGGAGGAAAAAGATGTGCTGATTCTCGATGAGCCGACCAACCACCTTGACCTGCCGTCACGCGAGCAGCTTGAAGACACATTGGCTCAATACGACGGAACGCTCATCATCGTATCGCACGATCGTTACTTTCTCGAAAAAACAACGGACATCCGGCTTGATATCTCAAACGGCAGCGTCCGAAAACAATGGAAAGAATCCCCCGCCGCCAGAGATGATATTGAAGAATTACGATTAAAGCTCGAAACCGAACGGCAGGAAGTGCTTGGAAAGCTCAGCTTCATGACTCCGGCTGATAAACAATATTCTGAGCTTGATCAAAAATTCAAAGAGCTGACGGAAGAGATCAAGAAATTGAAATGAGTACAAAAAACCCGTGATTCTCACGGGTTTTTTTTTGGAAAGTTTACGTATAGAAAAGAATAATTTCAAACTGATTTGTACAACCTACATTCAGATTATTATGAGCATGGTTCAGGAGGGCGAAGAATGGCCAAACGAATTGGAATTACGGGAAACATCATGGCTGATCAATCCGGTCCTTTCCCGGGTTATAATCGGGCGTATGTCAATAATGATTATATTCAGTCTGCTGCCGAAGCCGGCGGCGTGCCGTTTATTTTGCCGGTGATTCAAGAGACGGAGCTTTTAAAGGAACAGGTCTCTCAGGTTGACGGCATCATTCTGTCCGGCGGCCAGGATATAGACCCGCTGCTTTACGGCGAGGAACCTTTACAGGCTTTGAGAAAGACCTTTCCTGATCGGGACGCCTATGAGAAGGAGCTCATTCAAACGGCGATTGCTATGGAGAAGCCGATTCTGGCGATCTGCCGCGGGATGCATATGTTAAATGTCACTTTCGGGGGCACTTTATATCAGGACCTGTCACACGCTTCGTTTGCTGAGATCAAGCATGATCAAGAAAAAGATCCTCCGTTAAAAACCCATCATGTTTCTTTCGAAAAAGGGACCCGTCTTCATTCCTTGTTTGGCGATTCAGCGCGTGTGAATTCATTCCATCACCAGATCATAAAAGAGACAGCTTCAACGTTTAAGGCCGCGGCTTATGCGAAAGACGGAGTCATTGAAGCGATTGAACGGACGGGTGAGTTATTTGTCGTCGGCGTGCAATGGCATCCTGAAATGCTGACAAAGAAACATGAAGACATGAAAAAGCTTTTTTCTCTGTTTATGGATGCAGTCGGCACATAAAAAAAAGCAGATCACGATGATCTGCTTTTTTATTTTATATTCAATTCTGTTCTTTCGGTTTCTCCGGCATTTTGCCTTGTGTCAGTTTATGGCCTTCTATATCAACGTTTGGGATAATTTTATCCAGCCGCTTCGGCAAATACCAAGCGGCATGTCCCATCAGCTTCATGACGCTCGGAATGATGGTCATTCTTACAATGAACGCATCGAAAAGAACACCGAATGCCATTGCCAATCCCATGGATTTGATCGTAGCTTCCCCCGCAAAGATAAATCCTGCGAAGACGAAAATCATAATCAGCCCCGCCGCTGTCACGACAGGTCCGTTATGTTTTAATCCGGCATGAATGGCTTGTACCGGATTTTTTGCCTTTTTCCGGGATGCGCGGCACTTTTCGATCCTGATAAACAAAATTTGTAAGACTAGATCCCTTTTCTCAGGGAAAATTAACTGCGTATTTCTAGAAAAGGAGGCTACAGACGATTATGGATAAGCGTGAATTAGCGGCTCATGAGTCGCTCGACTTACATGAAATAATTAACTTCAAGACGCTTTGTGTAGCGAAATCCAAGCTCATGCAAGGGCTTGTGTTTGATCAGGATCTGAAAACGTTAATGGAAAAAGATGTTCAGCAGGCCTCTCAAGATCTGGCTGATCTGCAGACGGTTTATGAACGTGCACCTTTTCAGGCTCCTGTTCCTCAAAACCGGCCGACACCGATCATCAACTGAAAGGAAGGTAAGCACCATTGAATCATGACCATTTAGATCCAATCAATTCATTACATGTCCCTGAACTCGCAGATATGACATTCGCAATGGATTTTCTCATACGCGCCAAAGAAGGCGTCAGAAATACCGCCGTCGCTTTAACGGAAACCGCTTCACCTGATGTAAGGGCTTTGCTGCGCAAACAGCTCATGCAAGGAATCGCGATGCACCAGGAGATTACAGACTTGATGGTCAGCAAAAAGTGGTTTCACCCGCATGATCTGAGCGAACAGTATAAATTGGATCAGCTTTCAGCGAAAAATACCCTCATGGTCGGAAACATGAACCTGTTTCCCGTTGAAACAAACAGAAAAGGAATGTTTGACCGTACACCTGATGAACACTAATACTGGAGGTATTACAGCATGAAGGCCGTAACGTATCAAGGAGTTAAAAACGTTGTAGTCAAAGACGTGCCTGATCCGAAAATTGAAAAACATGATGACATGATTATAAAAGTCACAAGTACGGCAATTTGCGGCTCAGATTTACATTTAATCCACGGACTCATCCCGAACTTGCAGGAAGACTACATCATCGGGCATGAACCGATGGGCATCGTGGAAGAAGTCGCCCCCGGCGTGACGAAAGTCAAAAAAGGCGACCGTGTCATTATACCTTTTAATATCGCCTGCGGAGAATGCACTTATTGCAAAAATCACCTGGAAAGCCAGTGTGATCAATCAAATGATAACGGCGATATGGGCGCTTATTTCGGCTATTCAGGGAGTACCGGCGGCTATCCGGGCGGCCAGGCGGAATATTTACGCGTCCCTTTTGCGAACTTTACCCATTTTAAAGTCCCCGAAACGTGTGAAGAACCTGATGAGAAATTGAGTGTGATTGCCGATGCGATGACAACCGGCTTTTGGAGCGTTGACAATGCCGGCGTAAAAGAAGGCGATACAGTTATCGTTCTCGGCTGCGGGCCAGTGGGCCTGTTCGCTCAAAAATTCTGCTGGTTAAAAGGAGCTAAACGCGTAATCGCTGTAGACTATGTCAACTACCGTCTCCAGCATGCCAAACGGACGAATAAAGTGGAAATCGTTAACTTCGAAGACCACGAAAATACGGGAAGCTACCTGAAAGAAATCACCAAAGGCGGCGCGGATGTTGTCATTGACGCCGTCGGCATGGACGGAAAAATGACAGACATGGAGTTCCTCGCAAGCGGATTAAAGCTTCATGGCGGGGCTATGAGCGCTTTGGTCATTGCCTCCCAAGCGGTGCGAAAAGGAGGAACGATTCAGATTACGGGCGTGTACGGCGGCAGATATAACGGTTTTCCCCTTGGCGATATCATGCAGCGGAACGTCAATATCCGCTCAGGACAAGCTCCGGTCATCCACTATATGCCGTATATGTTTGAATTGGTATCAACCGGAAAAATTGATCCGGGCGATGTTGTAAGCCACGTCATTCCGCTCAGCGAAGCGAAACACGGCTATGAGATGTTTGACACGAAAACAGATGATTGCATAAAAGTTGTACTCAAACCTTAGAGAACGGAGGCTACAGAAAATGGCCCGCGCCTTACATGAATTACTCGAAATTCAGGAGATGACGTCTTTTAAATCACTTTGTCTGACGAAATCCAAAACCATGAAAGCGCTGGTATCCGATCCGCATCTGAAAGAAATCATGCAGCAGGATGTGGATACATCTACTAGGCAATTGCAGGAATTTGCCTCGATTTTATCTGATCAACAGCATGAATGAGGAGATGAATGACGAATGAATCCGATTATTGAATACCTGACGGGAATGGATGCACTGACAGACCAAATTGTCGCAATGGATTTATTGAATTCGGCAAAAAGCGGAGTCAGAAACTATGCGATGGCGGCGACGGAAGCAGGAACGCCGGAAGTGAAAGCGATCCTCACCCGGCACTTAGAAGAAGCCCTTGACATGCACGAGCAAATCTCAACCTATATGATGGAAAAAGGGTGGTATCATCCGTGGAACACAAACGAACAAATCCAGCTCAATTTACAAAATATTGATACTGTGCTCCGCCTGCCCGTTCTATAAACGTTTGCTGCTGAGGACAGTTCAGCATGAATGCCGCTGTCCTCAGCAATCTTTTTTTACAGCGCCCAGGCGGCTCTCAGTTTTTTTATGCCGTTTTGTATATCCGTTTCAGAAACTCCCGCGAACCCGAGGGAAACTGTTTTCGCAGGGAGCTGTTTTTGATAGGTATGAGACACGGGATAGATGACGACCCCTTGTTCATTTGCTTTTTCAATCAGCTCTTTTTCACTGAAAGGCAGCTGAACGTCCAGTAAAATCCGCAGCCCGGAATTTTCTCCGCGAATCCTTACGTATTGTCCCAGCTCGCGCCGCACGGCCTCTAATAATACCGCTCTTTTTTTCCGGTACAGCTTTCTCATTCTGTTGATATGTTTCTGCCACTCTCCGCTTTTGATAAATTGGGCCAGCGTCAGCTGACTGTGGCAGGAGACGGTCTGTTTATATAAAGAAGCGATTTCCCTGCCTTTTTCGATAAGCGGCAAAGGAAGAATCATATAGCTGATGCGCAGCGAGGGAAGCAGGGATTGAGAAAACGTCCCCATATAAATGACACGGTGATGCTGATCAAGCCCTTGCAATGAAGGGATCGGCCGGCCGGTGTATCTGAATTCACCGTCATAATCGTCTTCTATAATAAACGCCTGGTGTTCCGCCGCCCATTTCAGCAGCTGAATCCTTCTGTTTACCGGCATAATCGTCCCTAACGTAAATTGATGAGAAGGCGTGACATACACTAGACGCGGCCGCTCTTCCTGCAGCTTCCGAATACAGACCCCTTCCTCATCAACGGGTATCGGTGTGATATTCATATGATTGGCTTCAAAAATCTCCCTCGCTCTCGGGTAACCCGGATCTTCATACCCGATGGAAACATTCGATTCAAATACGTTGCACAGCATTTGCAGAAGAATAGGGTTTCCGGCGCCTACTATGACTTGTTCAGGAAGGCAATTCACGCCGCGCGATTGATATAAATACTCTGAAATGATCGTTCTCAGCTCAGCCTCGCCCAAATCATCCCCGGGCCGATACAGCTCATGCCCATATTGATCCAAGCTTGTGACCATGCTTTTGCGCCATGCCGAAAAAGGAAAATGCACGGCATCCACAGCGCCGTAATGGAAATCAATCCATTGCGGAACTTCCTCCGTCTTTCTTTGAACGGGTGAAGCGCCCGGCTTCTTCTTCACATAGACAGCTTCTGAATCATAATCGGCAAACCATCCGCTTCTCGGCTTACTGACAATATAGCCTTCGGCGGCAAGCTGATCATAGGCCCGTTCTACAGTTGTCTGACTGACAGAAAGCTGACTCGACAAAAGCCTTTTTGAAGGAAGCTTCAGTCCTTTAGGAATACGGCCCTGATGCATATTCTCCTTAAAATGCCGATAAAGCTGCTGATAAAGCGGAATATTCAGATCTCTATTTAAAAATGGCGTAATATCCATTCTGCCTCCCCCAAACTGGCATTCTTCTTTTTATAAAAACTGGCCATTTGTATAAGGCCAATTTCAGTTTATAGTCATTATAAACTTTGAAAATCGATTTAGAAACACAAACCGGATAAAGCAAATTTTATGTTGGAGTGATTGAAAATGAACAAAGCCGCAAACGGCTGGATCAACGGATTTATCGGCGTGCTTATTTTCAGCGGTTCGCTTCCTGCGACCCGCTTGGCTGTAGCGGACTTTGATCCGGTATTTCTCACTGTATGCCGCGCCGCGATAGCCGGTATATTGGCAGGCGCTCTGCTCCTCATCTTTAAGGAGAAACGCCCGGCCAAAAGCGACATCATCTCACTACTAACAGTAGCGGTCGGAGTCGTAATCGGTTTCCCGCTGCTTACAGCCTTAGCGCTTCAGTATGTCACTTCCGCACATGCCATTGTCTACATTGGGCTTCTCCCGCTTGCGACGGCGATCTTCGGCGTACTGCGCGGAGGCGAACGGCCCAGTCCGGTCTTTTGGATTTTCTCGGCTGCCGGCAGCATCCTCGTAGCCGGTTATGCTCTGCTTCAAGGAGGAGAATCCTCTCCTCTCGGTGATACGTACATGATCGCTTCGATTATCGTATGCGGTCTCGGTTATGCCGAAGGCGCCCGTCTCTCCCGGCGGCTGGGCAACTGGCAGGTGATCTCTTGGGCACTCGTTTTATCGCTTCCCCTTATGTTCATACTGTCTGTCTGCTTTATTCCGCACTCATGGTCAAACATCGGCGCGCCTGCACTGCTAAGTCTTGCATATGTGTCCTTATTCAGCATGCTGATCGGGTTCGTATTCTGGTATCGGGGACTCGCCCAAGGCGGTATCGCGGCGGTCGGACAGCTGCAGCTGCTGCAGCCTTTCTTCGGACTGTTACTGGCCGCTATGATTCTGCACGAAAAAGTAGGATGGGGACTTGCAGCGGTGAATGTCGGCGTTATCGCTTGCGTGGCAGCCGCCCGGCGGTTTGCAAATAAATCAGAAAAAGCCGAACAATGAACTTGTTCGGCCTTTTTATTATTTTCTGCCCCATAGGCACCAAGCGATTATTCAAGTAGCTTGAACTCCCTTAAACGCATTCATCACCAAATCATGCACATAGGAATCATTCACCTCATCACCTGTTATCAGCAGACGGTAGAAAATCGGTCCGTAAATGAGATCGATGCTTACTTCAATATCAAGATTCTCTCTTAATTCACCTTGCTGAATTCCCTTTTCCAGAAGGCCTTTCGCTTGGAGGCGGCGGGGCTGGAAAAATCTCGTGCGATATTCTTCCGCCAATTTTGCATCCAGCTGTCCCGCACCTATTAATTCCTTAATAACGGTTCCTTCCCGGCTTGTCAAAAACCTTGCTAAATTCGTGGCGTGGGTCAATATATCTTGCACTGTTGACCCTGTATCGGGCACAGGCAGTCTGTCCGTAGCGGTCGAAAGAAAGCTGTCCATGATAACGGCAGCCTTGTTTGACCACCATTTATAAATCGTCGCCTTACTCACTTTTGCACGCTCTGCAATTTTATCGACGGTCACCGCGTCAAAGCCTTTTTCCAATAATAGGTCATAGGCTGCAGAAAGAATCGCCTTATGTGTTCCTTCATCGCGCGGCCGCCCTCGTTTACTCTGCACATAAATCATTCCTTCCCCAAATATAAACGATACGTTCAGTATACGTAACATGATTAAAAAAATAAAACAGAAACCTATTTACAAAACTGAACGTTCAGTATATCATTTGCTTATAATTAAAACTAAACGTTTAGTTTATAAAATAACCTGAGGAAGTCTTAATGAAACGCGTAAAGGAGATGAATCAGCAAATCATTTATCAAGTATCATAAAAACCACTTAAAAAGGAGTTCATTTTTATGGCTAAAGAAAACAAACAAACAGCAGATCAGAGGATTTCATCTGGTTTAACCCTTCTTCTCGCGACTGCATGCGGTATCATTGTCGCTAATCTTTATTATGCGCAGCCCTTGGCAGGATCCATTAGTGCGGCAATTGGGCTTTCACCCAGCAGTGCTGGATTGATTGTCACACTAACCCAAATTGGATACGTTGCCGGATTACTGTTTCTCGTCCCTTTGGGAGATATTATCGAAAATAAAAAACTTGTCGTTGTATCGCTCCTTCTAAGCGCAGCCGCTTTGACACTGACAGCATTTGTGAAGCATGGAACACTGTTTTTAGCCGCTGCGTTTTTCATCGGATTGGGATCGATCGCAGCCCAAGTGCTTGTTCCGTTTGCATCATATCTTGCACCAGACGCTGCACGCGGCCGGGTTGTCGGCAATGTGATGAGCGGCCTGCTGCTCGGTATTATGCTGTCCCGTCCGATATCCAGTCTGGTCGCGGATATTTGGGGGTGGAATGCAATATTTGCTTTATCCGCCGCGTTAAGTGTTGTTTTGGCAATCGTGTTATCAAAAGTGCTTCCTGCCAGAAAACCAACAGCAAACACAAACTATAACGTCTTACTCGGTTCAATGTGGAAGCTGCTGCGCACGACTCCGGTCTTACGCCGCCGTGCCATTTATCATGCGTTTGTATTTGGAGCTTTCAGTTTGTTCTGGACGACTGTACCTTTATTATTGTCCGGTCCTGCTTTTCATTTTTCTCAGAAGGCAATAGCGCTATATGCATTAGCGGGCATTGCGGGTGCAGCCGCTGCACCGATAGGCGGCCGTCTGGCTGATCGCGGCTTGACCCGGCTTGCCACCGGAATCGCTCTCGGTGCTGTCATCGTTTCTTTATTACTGCCGCTCATGATTCAGAGCAGCTCCCCCGTCGGAATAGCAGTTCTAGTGGCGGCAGCTATTCTGTTAGATGTGGGTGTATCAGCCAATCTCGTACTCAGTCAACGTTCAATTTTTTCGTTGGGGCCTGAAGTCCGCAGTCGATTAAACGGATTATTTATGGCAATTTTCTTTCTGGGCGGCGCTATAGGATCATCAATCGGCGGATGGGCATACGCTTCAGGCGGGTGGAGTATCACATTATGGATCGGAATCACTTTTCCGGTCATCGCTTTGCTTTATTTCGCCACCGAGAAATAGTCTTTCGCCAAGAATAAGCCGTCAGGGACCAAGCTGACAGCTTATTTTTGGTGTATTCTTCATGAAAAATTTTGCTTCATGCGGTTCCTGTTTGAATCGTTATTCATCCCGAGAAAAGCTTGATAACCAGAAAAAACATACCGCATTCTGCCGGTATGTTTTTGTGTTTCGTTTCAGTTTTTTTCAGCAATCCGTTTGATGTTTTCTTCCATCAGACCGGAAATGAGCTGTTCATTTGTATGAGGAATCTGTTTGAGCTGTTGTACGACCAGCTCTTGTCTTGCGGCTGATTGATTTTGGCTCAGCTTTGCTTTCCCCTCTATTTTGCTGATTTTGATTTTAAAGCCTTTTACCCCTTTGTTCAAGCCTGCCAGCAATTTCGCATCGATATCCTCTAATTTATACGGGCTGTCGGGGCTTTCGTATTTCAATACGAGATCACTCATCGAATGCACGGTTTCTTCATTATCTAAAAGCTCCGCCTCTCCGTAAACATAAACCGCCACGTAATTCCATGTAGGAACATCCTGATTCGTCTCATACCATTTGGGCGAGATATAACAATGAGGCCCTTGAAAAACGGCTAACACGCTTTGGCCTTCAATCTCTTTCCATTGCGGGTTCGGCAGTGCAAAATGACCGTACAAGTAATGGTTATCCTTGCTCATCATCAATGGCAGGTGGGTTGCGTATGGCATGCCCCCTGCCGTTGAAAACAATGTTGCGAAACCATACTCTTTGATGACATTACTCGCATCAGCTTCACTAAGCTGAAATGGAGCGGGGATATACATAAACATTCTCCTCTCTGAACATGGATTTAATAAAGCGCTTTCCGCTATAATAAGGTATCGACTGACATTTAAAAAGGTACAGATTCAGATAAATATACATGTCAGAGGAGAACATCTGATGAAAAATATAATTTTCGCTTTCAGAAGCGACGCCCCGAAATATAAACAAATTTACGAGCAATTTAAGACATTGATTGAACAGGGAAATATCCAGACAAATGAGCGGCTGCCATCCATTCGGGAGCTGGCGGATTCCCTGCTGGTAAGCCGCAATACAACGCTGATGGCCTATGATCTCCTTTTAGCGGAGGGATACATTCGCGGCGAAACGCGCAAAGGATATTTTGCAAACGAAATAGAACCCTCTTTATTTCAAAAAGAAAATGATATTGTTCAAGCTGAGAAAACAGAATCGCCGCAGCCGGTCTCGGTTGATTTTCGCGCCGGAGCCGTCGATCAAAAGCATTTCCCTCTGAAAACATGGAGAAAATTATACAATCACGTTTTGACATCAAAGAAAAGCTTCCTGTACGGTGACCCATTCGGCGAGTTGGGCCTGCGTGAACAAATTGCCGCTTATCTCTTGGAATCCCGCGGGGTGAAAACAGATGCGGATTCCATTATCATCGGCAGCAGCACACAGCAAATGCTGATTTATCTCAGCCGGATTCTGAAAGAAGATTTTTCCGGAATTATCGTTGAAAACCCGGGGTTTGACGGTGCCAGAGAGGCATTTCAATTTCATGGGCTGTCACTTGAAACGATGCCTGTCTATGAAAACGGAGCAGATTTTTCTCAATTACATGCAATGAAAGAAAAATTAATCTATGTGACCCCTTCCCATCACAGCCCTTACGGCGTAAGCATGTCCATTCAGCAGCGCCAGACACTGATCAATTGGGTGAATAAAAGAGAAGGATATATTCTTGAAGATGATTATGACAGTGAATACCGTTATACGCAGCAGCCGTTTCCCGCTCTTGCCTCCATTCAATCAGACCGCGTGATTTACTTAGGGAATTTCTCAAAATCCTTTCTTCCGGGCATCCGCATTAGCTATATGGTTTTGCCGCAGCGCATTTTACACCGGTATAAAAAACGGTTTCTTTATTTTGAAAGCACCGCTTCTTCGCTTAACCAGCTGGCCATGGCTGAATTGATGAAGGCTGGTGAGTGGACCCGCCATATTAAACGCATGCGCACTGTCTACAAGCGCAAAATGCAGCATTTGATTTCACATATCAAGCAGCAGTTCGGCGATCATGTGACGATCATCGGCGAGCAGTCGGGGTTGTATATATTGGTGAGAGTTCACCTGAACTATTCAGAAGAAACATTAATCGAGCGCGCTTTTCAGTACGGGGTGAAGGTATACCCTACCGCCATCTATTTCGTTTCCGGAAAGCCTGAACCGCCGATCATAAAGTTAGGGTTCGCCCATCTTGATACTGATCAGATCGCGCAGGGCATTCAGCTTTTGAAACATGCCTGGCTGACATGAAATAAAAAAGGCGCCATTCGACGCCTTTTTTATTTCGTATTTCTTGTAAACTTCGGCAAGCCAAACATAATGGCGATAATGCCGCAGATTCCGATGAGAACGGGATAGAAAGAGTACGGCAGGATGCTGACGGGTGAAATATTCCCGAATTTCCCGGCCGATAACAGCTGCGCGCCGTAAGGAATGAGCCCTTGTACCATGCACGAAAAGATATCCAGAATACTTGCCGATTTTCTGTTGTCGATCTTAAATTCATCAGCGATATTCTTTGCAATCGGCCCGGCTGCGATAATCGAGATCGTATTATTGGCCGCAGCCAGATTCGTCACGCTGACCAGACCGGCAATGCCGGCTTCAGCGCCTTTTTTCGAACGGATTCGTTTCGTAATGAACTCCAGTAAAAAGTCGATCCCGCCGTTTTGTTTCATAACGCCGACCATTCCGCCGATCAGCATGGACAGGATGATAAGGTCGGACATTCCGGCAATTCCATCCGTAATCGCCTTAAAATAAGATGCAAACGTCAGGCTGCCGCCCGCTAATCCGATGATTCCCGTTAAAACCAATCCGCCGAATATGACAGCCATTACGTTAAAACCGATTAACGCAAAGACTAACACGGCGACATAAGGAAGCACTTTGATCCAGCTGTAAGATTCAGCGCCCGCATGGCCTGCGTGGCCTGCCGGAATAAAAAATAGGATAATAACAGTGACAATGGCAGCGGGCAAAACAATCAGAAAGTTCGTTTTAAATTTATCTCTCATTTGTGTTTTTTGCGTCCGGACTGACGCAATGGTCGTATCGGAAATAAAGGATAGATTATCTCCAAACATAGCTCCGCCGACGACGGCCGCCATCGTAATCGCGCCTGGGATGCCTAGCTCTCCGCTCAAACCGGCGCTGATCGGGGCAACCGCCGCAATCGTTCCCATTGATGTTCCCATCGATATAGAAATGAAACAAGAAATGATGAACAGCCCCGGCAGCAAAAACTGCTGCGGAATAATGCTCAAAGCAAGATTGACAGTTGAATGCACCGCACCCATCGCTTCAGCCGCTGAAGCAAAGGCACCTGCCAATATAAAAATCATCACCATAATGATAATATCAGGATGTCCCGCACCGGAAGCAAACCATTCTATTTTTTGATTGAGCGATTTCTTGCGGTTAAATAACAGCGCAAAAGCTGATGCAATGATCGCGGCAATCAAGATCGGCAATTTATAAAAATCTCCGGTCACCAGACCAGAGCCGACAAAAAGCCCTACGAATAAAACTAATGGCAATAAAGCCCAAGGGTTCTTATTATTGTTCATCTGGGTAAACCACCTCTTTTCAGCATTAAAGTCGCTAATCACAGTCTAAGCAACATTTCACACTTTAAAAGTCTGCAGTGAAAAAGTCAAGCTGAAAAAAGGATAAATAAAGATTAAATTAGATTCATTTCTCTCTATTGTGGGTTTTTTATATTTTCCCAAAAAGATGCGGATAAAGTCAGCAGAAAATAAAAAAACCAAGGCTTGTTCCCTTGGTACATTTCTTGCGGCCGGCGCTCAGGTCATCTTCTTCACTCAGAAATACATTCAGCTTTCAAGCTGCCCTTTAGTTTCGCTTCATTTTCAAGTATGTCTTCGTAGTCTTCAATCTTCTTGTTTAACCTATTTATGGTTTCACCAATTTCTCTCTGTTTCTCCTTCAGCCTTTTTCTTTCATTTATAAGAATGTTTTTTCGGGGTTCAATCGTATGATCGGCTCCTTCAGTAAATAAAGCGGTATATTCAATCAGCGCCTCAATCGACAGGCCGGCACTTCTCATGCATTTTATAAATTGAATCCAATTCACATCATTTTCATCATAATCGCGGATGCCGCTTCCATTGCGCTTTACCGGAGGGATCAGTCCTATGCTTTCATAATACCTAAGCGTCGCGGTTGATAACTCAACCTGCTTTGCAGCTTGTGCAATCTTCATGTTCTTACCACCCATCCTTCATCTATCATACCTTTCATAAGCGTGCCATTATAGAATATCATTTCATAAAAAAATAAACCAAATGCCTTGACTTAAAGTCCGCTTTAACATTTAAAGTAAAATTGAAAAGAGGATTCACCACTTTATTTCGGAAAGGAAGATAACCATGTGCAATAATCATCCAACTCGTGTGTTAAGCGCTCCGCATGCAAAAGCTGCATTTGAACGGACGACGATTGAGAGAAGAGCATTACGGCCGCACGATATCCTGATTGACATTAAGTACAGCGGCATTTGTCATTCAGACATCCACAGTGCATTCGATGAATGGGGCGGCGGAATTTTTCCGATGGTTCCCGGGCATGAAATTGCCGGTGTTGTAGAAGCCGTGGGCGAAAAAGTCACCAAATTTGCCGTCGGCGACCGCGTGGGTGTCGGCTGTTTTGTAGACTCCTGCGGAGAGTGTGAATACTGCCTCAACGGTGACGAACAATATTGCACAAAAGGTGTTGTTCAGACTTATAATAACCTGGACTACGAAGGAAATCCTACGTACGGCGGCTACAGCCAGAAAATAGTTGTCACTGAAAGATTCGTTGTCCGGATTCCGGATCAGCTGGAATTGGATGCTGCCAGCCCGCTGCTGTGCGCCGGTATTACCACATATTCCCCGCTGAAACACTGGAATGCCGGTCCCGGCAAAAAAGTGGCGATTGTCGGAATGGGCGGCCTCGGACACTTAGCCGTTCAATTCGCGCACGCTTTAGGCGCAGAGGTCACCGTCCTCAGCCGCTCAATGAATAAAAAGGACGAAGCTCTTGAATTTGGAGCCGATCATTACTTTGCGACAGGCAATCCGGATACATTCACTGAGCTGGCCGGACGTTTTGATCTCATTTTAAATACGGTGTCCGCGAACCTTGACGTAGATGCCTACTTATCCCTGCTTCGCATTGACGGTACATTAGTAAATGTAGGAGCGCCTGCTAATCCGGACTCATACAGTGTATTCTCCTTAATCACGGGCCGCCGCAGCATTGCGGGTTCACTTGTCGGCGGTATTCCGCAGACTCAGGAGATGCTTGATTTCGCCGCTGAGCACGGCATTGCTCCTAAAATTGAAGTGATTCCGGCCAATCAAGTCGACGAAGCGTACGAACGGGTTCTCCAAAGCGATGTCCGCTACCGTTTCGTTATTGATATTTCGACTTTATAATCCGCATAAAAACATACCAATATCTATTGGTATGTTTTTTTCAGTTCAGACGGAATCCGCCCGACAAGGAACACGGCTTATTTCAGCAGCCAGTCGGGCACCGCTTTTATATAAACCAATTCGCCTATCAGCTCAACAATCGTCTGTGTGACGATAACAGCAGCGGCCAGTGAGGCCCAGGCATCCGGCAAGGCCAGCGCCAACGGAAGAACTGCGAGAGAATTTCTTGTGCCCGTGCTGAAGATCAGTGCTCTTCCTTCACCTGTATCCAAACGAAATGCATATGCGATAAACCGAGAAACAAACGGCATAATGAGCAAGAATAACAGATAGATGGGAATCACACGTACAATGATGTCAAAATCACTGTAAACTTTGCCGATTTGTGTGGCGACGACCGCCAGTAAGACTAGAGCCATAAAAGGAACAGGCATCCACGCTGTCCATTCTAACACCTTTTCTCCCGCCGGCTTTTTATCAGCCCATAATTGAGTCATGACTGCCGCCAGCAGCGGCGCAGCTATTAAAAATAAGAATGCTTCCAGAAACGGCCCCGCATGAACAGCTCCTACGACCTCTTTTCCGATAAACAGCCACAGGTATAACGGCAGCAAGACCATCTGAACGACAAACAAAACCGGTGTAGAAGCCAGTATTAATTTCTCATTTCCTTTGCCGAGCTGAGTAAAGACGATGACGTAATCGATACAAGGTGTAAGCAATACCAAACAAACTCCTAATAATATAGGCGGAGATTGAGGAAAAATGGCGGTCAAAACCCACACAACGACAGGTACAGCTAAGAAATTACCGATCAGTAATGCCGCCATAAACTTGAGGTTTGAAATGGCTTCCCTCAGTTTTAAGAAAGGAATTTGGGCAAACATGGCATACATGAGAACAGCAATAAGCGGTGATATCGTCCAGCCCCAGGTGAGTCCTGAATCTTTCCCGGCGATCCCCGCTATTCCTCCGATCACAAGAGACACACCATATATCCAAATTTGCTGATTTTCTAATTTTTCTCTGGTTATTTTCATTGGCTGGCAACCCTCCCCTGCCCATTATACCTTCTTTTGTTTATAAGAATCGGGTTGGCGCCGCCGGAATAAAAAAACACCAAGTGTCTGTAACACTTGGTGTTTTTGGGACCGCCTACGAAAGCTTAGTTTCAGTATCATTTCTAACTTTCCTTGTGTTCTTTGTCCTGCCAGCGAATAAGGTGACCGCAACACTGGCTGAACTGACCAAAGTTCCCGCAACGGCAACAAGAAGTGTCAAATAGCCATTGGGAATAAGAAATCCAATTGGGATGAGCCCTGCGAAAGTGAGAACGATAAAACATTGATAGACTCCGGATATGATTCTCACAATCAAGCTGCCAAAAAAGGACATGACTAACGGAGGGAGGAATAAACATAAAATGATTCCGAGTGATACCAATAAAATTATAGGCTCGTCAAATGAAATGACATGTTCGCCGGGAGACTCTTCAGCAGCCGCGAGTACAGCAAATATAGACATCATCAGCGTAAGAAAAACAAGAAAAAACCTTTTCAACAACGTTATGACTCCTTTTTTTTATCAAAATGGATATCCTGATTCTTCACTAAAATAACCATTTTATGTTATCAAATGAAATAATATGAAGTCAATGTGTCATTTCCTGCCCTAAAGCTATATCACCGCCGGAACTAATACTAACGATAAAACCCCTCCGCTATATCGTATCCGTCACTTTCCCGCGTTCTCTTCTGTCACTCCATTCCTCTTATCACAATCCCCGTATCGATGCTTCCCACGTTAGAAACATGACTCTCATCTTTATTAGCTATTATTTTTTTGATAGTTACCATATAATTGCCCGCAAGCGGCATCTATATCAATGCCAAATTGACTTCTGATGGTAACGTTAATTCCTGCTGACTTTAATGTTTTATAGAAGTTTACAACTTGATTTTCATTTACTTCTTTAAATCTCATAGGTGAGCTAACAGTTGGGTTGTATCTAATGATGTTTACATGGAACAAGTTCCCTCTCTTATATCTGCCTCTTAAAAGCTTTACTACTTCATTCGCATGGTCAATAGAATCATTAACTCCCGGCAGCATAATATAAGCAATATAAACTTTTCTTGAGGTCACACGTATATGCTCATCTAATGTGTCCATTACTTCCATTAACGGGTAGCGTTCATTAATTGGCATTAACTTGCTTCTCTGTTCGTTAAAAGGAGAATGTAATGAAAACGTCAGATTGACCTGCGGATAGTTTTGAGTCATTTTTTTAATGCCCGGAATAATCCCTATGGTCGAAATAGATAACCTGCGAGGACTTAAAGCAAACAACTCCGGATTTGTAAGTACATGTAAAGCATCAAAAACTTGTCTATTGGCTAATGCTTCTCCCATTCCCATAAAAGAGATACTATCAATTGAATGCCCTTTTAAGTGAAAGTACAAAATTTGGTCAGTAATTTCGTCTGACGTTAAGTTGTGTTTTAAACCAATATCTCCTGTTGCACAAAATGTACAGCCAAAATGACAACCGCACTGCGAGGATATACAAAATGACTCCCAGCCAGCTTTATATTTCATATTTACCGTTTCTATTTTTTCGTCTCCTGAAATTTCAAATAAGACTTTTGTAACTTGCTCAGAATGCTGTTCTTTTAAAGCAGCAATATTTAAAACCGACTCTCCAAACTCCTTAACTAACATTTTTCTCAACGATTTAGGAAGAACCGTTATTTCATTGAAATGATTTATTCTCCCATGGAATATAGCATTTGTGATTTGTTTCATTCTAAAATCAGGAAATTCATTCTGTTTCAAGAACTCTTGAATTCTTATATACTTGTTTTTTTGTCGCATGTTTTCTCATCCTTCCATAAAACTCTCGTTTGTTTGAGTAAATAGAAGGGAGTCATCATCTAACCTTTTTTAAAATTAGGCACAAAAAAACACCGACACAATTATCGGTGCTGCGCTTAAATAAAATCATGCACAAATAAACAAGGACATCATGTCATTGAATTAACGTTTATTTGCCAAAGAGAAAAAGCGCCGATAACTGTTTTTTTATGGTTATTTGGCTTAAAAAAGGACAGACTGCTCCCTTTGTCGGCCAAGATATTTCCAATTTTTGCATCTGAACCATACAAAATTCTAAAAACGGTTATCATTGCTTTCACCTCTTTATTGTCAATATTAGTAATAATCACCATATCATAAGGGTTCCCCTATGTAAAGTTTAAAACATAACAATGCTTGACTATAACTGCCTGCTTGAATACCAATCTTCTTATAGTAATGTTTTATATTTATGTCACTTCATCGATCAGTTCGTTTAATTGCTCCAGATTGACCGGTTTATTATCTAATAAGCTAAGGGGCAGGGATTGCAGCATTTAGATTCTGCATGGCTTGCAGGGTATTACATCGACTGACATTTAAAAAGATACAGTTTCAGATAAGATACCGTATGAAATGCCCTTATAGCATGGTAACGTTTTTTATTAACCCTGCAAAACCGTGCACGGAATGTCGGGCAGATACACGCCGCTCCTGTTATTCTTTTGTTAAAGGAGGTCAATAAAATGGATTCGATTAAAAGTATGAACAGTGCGCTAACGTATATTGAAGAAAACCTTACGAACGATATTGATTTTAAAGAAGCAGCAAAGCTTGCTTTCTGCTCTGAATATCATTTTAAAAGGATGTTTTCTTTCCTTACGGGTATTTCATTATCGGAATACATTCGCCGCAGACGTCTTACTCTTGCAGCTTTTGAACTTAAAGACCGCAGCGCAAAGGTTATTGACATTGCAATAAAGTACGGTTATCACTCACCAGATTCTTTCGCTCGAGCATTTCAACATTTGCATGGCATAAGACCATCTGAAGCTAAACATAATGGCCATTCACTTAAAGCTTATCCACGAATGACCTTCCAGTTATCAATCAAAGGAGGAAATGAAATGAACTATCGTATCGAAGAAAAAGAGGCATTTCGCATCGTTGGCATTAAGAAAAGAGTTCCTATTATTTTCAAAGGGGTGAATCCGGATATTGCATCCATGTGGGAAAGTTTAGATGAAGAAACAATAAATGAACTTAAAGAGCTTTCTAATACAACACCTTTGGGACTCATTAGTGCATCCACAAACTTTTCTGAAGGCCGTACAGAGGAGAAAGGGGAGCTTGATCACTATATTGGCGCAGCAACGACGAAACATTGCCCAAATCACCTATCGCAGCTTAAAGTTCCTGCCTTAACGTGGGCTGTATTCGAAGCAATCGGATCATTCCCGGATGCGCTGCAAGAAGTGTGGGGACGGATTTATTCCGAATGGTTTCCATCGTCAAATTATGAACAAGTAGAAGGCCCGGAAATACTGTGGAACGAGCATAAGGATATAACATCGCCATCTTTCAAAAGCGAAATTTGGGTGCCGATTTCAAAAAAGGAATGTTATACAAAGAAGTAAAAGGTATTGAAGATTCTTTTAAGGAAGGATTATGCCCCCTTCCTTTTTATGCACCATTTTGCAGCCCTGTCTGCATTTTTCGTCTTTCCTCAATACGCACACAATAGTGCCCGTTTAAAATTCAGCAGCAATTAAAATTTACAGTACCAAAAAATCGCGATCTCATTTGCCGTTGAAAAGTTGGAATAAAGCATAGTATCAACTGCGCCTATTACAAAGCCGTGTTTGGCATAAAAATGACAAGCTGACACATTAATATCCTGTGTTTCAAGCATAAGACCGCAACAATCATTCTCCTTTGCCCACTCCATCGCTCTATTTAATAATGCTGTTCCAACACCATTTTTTCTATAGTCTTTTGCAACAGCAATATCCTCTATCAGCGCATACCCATTCCAATGGGCACGAATCTTAATCCGGCCGATGCAGTTGTTGTCAGCATAATACAAAAAAACAGCTTTCCCCTCTTCTTCAGCATAACTGACATCGATATCCTCATCTTCATATTTCTTAACATAAGGTTTAGAAAACCGTTCCTCAGTATATGACCACACATTGTTTTCAAGTGCGGGTATAATTCTCCCGAAAACAACCAGAGGTTCATTTGGTTTATTGAAGTCTTTCATATGACATTGAGTCATTTTAATAATCATATGAATCTCCCTTCTAACGAGATTATATTTTGACGGTTCCATTATATGTTATTCCGCAAATAAATCAATAACGTTTGCCAAATGAATGAAAAAGCTATTCTTTGCTGAAAAGCCTAATCAAGAAGGCCATATTGGACTCGTGCCGGGGTATACCGGAGAATTTAAGGCCGATAAAACCGATACATTGCCCGCAGCGATCCAAGGCTGTTCAAAGAAAATAAATCCAACAAAAAATAAGCCGATTCATATTAAATCGGCCTTATTTACCATACTCTTAGGCAGCCAGAAAGGCGGAATCCCATTTTGTCAAACCTCTGCAGTATACTTTATGCTAACCTTCCGCAGCCTCTGCATCTGCCTTAGTCGCATGAACCGTGCCAAATGGATGGTTGGGAGGCGCATAAATTGAATATAGTTTTAACGGCGTATTACCCGTATTAATAACATTGTGCCAAGTGCCTGCAGGTACAACAATGGCAAAGTCATCATAGACATTTCTTTGGAAAGTTAAATTTTCCTTACTCCTGCCCATTTTAACGATTCCCCGGCCTTGCTCAATCCGTAAGAATTGATCTACGTGGGGGTGGATTTCCAAACCGATATCTTCTCCAATGCCGATACTCATCAAAGTAATTTGAAAATGTTTTCCGGTCCATAAGGCAGTACGGAACGTATGATTTTGTTTTGCGGCTTTATTGATATTCACGACAAATGGTTTTGGTCCATAATCTTTCAAGAGAAGGTTTCTATCTTCGTATGAAGGATCATAGTTATTTGGAACAGTCCAATAAACAGATCTTCCATCGCTATACATCGGTACATTCACACAATAATAACATTGATGTGAAAAAGGTATATAATACATTTTTCATCCCCGCAATTTTAAATTTTTATGATGTTATCCTATGCTTTTACAGTGAGAATGTGCCACGCTAAGGAATTTTCCCCTTATCATGATTACGACTGAGAAAACTTGAACTTCCGCAGGTCACTCATCCATTGTCCCTCAATGATACTGTTCTCTGCTCCACAAACTTACTATATTTTGATACGTAATGAGAAGAGGTGACAAAAATTCGAAGCAATTGATAAACCCGTCAGCTTTGCATTAAAAGTTAAAGCTTTAAAAATCGCTTTTACATATGAGTAAGCATCGCAATTGCTTGGACTGATGTTATATTTTTTTCGGAATCGGGCATCCTTACTCTATACAATAAACTAGTTCCTATTAAAAACTTACAAGTTTCTGAAAATGCTAAACTTACTAAAAAAATAATGATACTTTGCAGATCAAGGTAACGGTGTTAGATAAAAATCCGGAGGCTTTTATGTCACATTTAATAACTTTATTTGAACAACATAGTTATCTGATTTTATTTTCCGGTATTATTTTAGAGCTCTTAGCTATTCCAATTTCAGCCGAGATGATCATGAGCTATGCAGGGTATTTTGTTTATCAAGGAAAAATGGATTATGCTTTAGCACTTCTAACTGCCTTTATTTCCGCGGGCACGGGGATAACAATCACATATTGGGTTGGCAGAACCGGAGGATATAGATTAATCGAGCGGTATGGAAAGTATGTTCATTTAGGGCCCGAAAGGTATAACAAAACAGCGGCTTGGTTTGAGCGGTCAGGAAGTAAATTACTTGTGTTCGCTTATTTCATTCCCGGGGTCAGGCATTTTGCCGGTTATGTATCAGGAAGTTCCAGAATGTCATTCCAGACATTTATTATCCCTGCTTACATTGGGGCCATTTTGTGGGGAAGCTGTTTTATTACTTTAGGGAAATTATTGGGGCCTAAATGGGAAACCTTACATCAGGCAGCAAGCAAATATTTAATCATTTTTCTTCTTGTTCTGGCTGTTTTGTTAGCGGGATATCTTCTTTTTAGATTTTATAAAATCCAGATTAAAAACTTTTTTATCCAATGGCTGACGAGATTAACAAATCGATTCAGAACGATAAGAGCCACTGAAATATTCCTTACTTGCCTCACGTCAGTTTTAATTGGATTTGTGATCCTGATGTTTGGCTTAGCTCAGGATTATCTTGCAAATGACGTTGCCCAGTTTAATCAAATTGCGGAATATGTCGTTTATACTGCCTTTTATATGGACTGGATGAAAGAATTATTCATTTTTCAACAACCCGCTGGCATCGCCGGCCTCATCGTTTTAACCCTATTAGTCATTTGGTTGAAGAATCAGAATAGGCTGCTGGAGTATCTATTATTATCGGTTTCCATACTCGGAGGAGCCCCTTTTCGTGAATTTATTATGGAGGCCTTCTCTATCCTTCGAACGATTGGTTTTAAGGGGAAATTTCATTCTGCCGATTTTCCGGATCTGAATGCAGCTATGATGATTATCATTTATGGAACTTGCATATTTTTGCTTGTTCGTCATTCAAACACACATTATGTGACCATTGCGGCTCCTTTATTTGGATTATTGTTATTAATAGGTCTCGCGATTGTAAATATTAAATGGACAAGCGTTCTTCCAAGCGACATAGTGGGCGGATATGTATACGGCGGGGTTTGGATGTTTTTTAACTTCCTGTTATTTGAGCTGTTTCGACTTGTGCTTGAAAGGATTAAATGAGAAAGGCTGGGCGGGGAGTGAAAGCAAACATTTTATATGAACCATATGTAAAGAGTAGAAAAGCTCCTTTAACAAGGAGCTTTTCTATGTGCGTGAGCTAAACAATTCTCTGTAAATTTACTTACCAAGCGTATACATCCCGGAAAGCTTTCATTCAGCTCCAAGAGTTAGTCTTTTTCTAAAACAGCGCTGGCTGGGTGCCGTCATCCTGCATCAATCGATGAGAAATACCATTTAACGTTCCCATCCATCTCTGCATTCAAATCAGATAAAAATTTAATGATGATGGTGGCCGTCCGTCTGCTCACTTTTGGCCTGACAAAGGATTGTATTGTCGTGATTATGCGCGGCTGTTTCCATTTGAACCGTTACATGCGTAATGCCTTTGTGCTCAAGCACATGTTCAATTTTGCGTAAAATACGTTCACTTTCTGAAATAGTCAGCTGATCATCAACAACAGCGTGGCAAGAAAGAGCATTCAATCCGCTTGTGATAGACCATATGTGTAAATCATGAATGTTTTGAATGCCCTCTGTCTCTTCAATTGTATGAATGATGTCAGTAACATCAATATTTTCTGGAGTTCCTTCCATTAATACGTGAATGGCATCTTTAGTCACGTTATAACCGCTCCTTAGGACAAGAACAGCCACAATGACACTGGCCAATGGATCTGCCCAGCCCCACCCAAAGAAGATGATAAGTATCGCAGCAAGAATGGCACCTACAGATCCGAGCATATCACTTACTACGTGTAAATAAGCTCCTTTTATGTTCAGGTTATTCTTTGTATCTCCGCCATTCAGCATAATCCATGCAACCAATATATTCACAGCTAACCCGATGATACTAATGATAAGCATGCCCGTTGTTGCTACCTCCGGCGGATGAGAGAAACGTTTGATTGCTTCATAAATGATATAAAGGGAAATAAGAATTAATGCAGCACCGTTTATCACAGCTGCAAGAATCTCAAATCGTTTATAGCCGAATGTCTTATTGTGACTCGCCTTTTTTTCAGCCAATTTAAAAGCAATCAGAGCAATCATTAATGAGATTGAATCACTCAGCATATGACCCGCATCTGACAAAAGCGCCAGACTATTCGTTAAAAATCCGCCTATCGCTTCTATAATCATATAACCTGTAATCATGATAAAAGAGATCAATAAAACCTTTTTGTTGGACCCATCAGTATGATTGTGACCCATAAAAATCTCCTCCTTAACCTAAAATTTCTTGATGCATATGCTTTTATTATTTCTTTTCTGTTATGAAGCATTCTAACATGTCACACACAAACAATTATATATGATCACGTGTTCATATAAGAATATAAATGTTCTTTACTATAATTTTTTAATGAAAGATACCCCCTTTACATCTTCAAAAACAAACTGAATAATTAAATAACTTTTATATCTCTCTTAATCAATGATTGATATAATTTTCTTATCATGAGCTTGGGAGGCTGCATTTTTATGAAACCACGGATTACAGTAATCACGTTAGGCGTAGATCATTTAGAAAAAGCGCTGCACTTCTATCGAGATGGTATGGGTCTGCCTACAGAAGGAATAGTCGGTAAAGAGTTTGAGCATGGTGCAGTTGCCTTTTTTGACTTGCAGCCAGGACTGAAACTTGCCATTTGGGATCGCAAATCCATCGCACATGAGGCAAACGTTGCTTTAACTGCACCAAGCCCTGTCGAATGTACACTAGGGCATAATGTTAATAGTAAAGCTGAAGTCGATAAAGTAATGGAACAGGCAAAACAGGCAGGAGCAACTATAACTGATCCCGCTCATGATACTTTTTGGGGCGGATACTCCGGTCACTTCCAAGACCCAGATGGACACCTATGGGAAATCGTTTGGAATCCGCACTGGGATACATTAGAAAACTGATATGCTATTTTCTGATGGAGCAGTGTTTTTCATTTAAGAAATAAAAGCAAAAATAAAAACACACCTGAATTTTCTGGTGTGTTCCAACTTGATGATATTTAGAATGCTTAACAAAACGAATACACTAGTGATAAGACGGCGGGATGCTTTGCGGAAAACGAAATACATTTTCGGGATCGTATTTCGCCTTTATTTTTTGAAGCTTTGCAAAGTTTGAGCCATAATATGCCTTTCCGAAATTTTCAATATTTTGGTCCGGAACATTCACATATGAACCTGTTACATATGGCTTCATCAGCTGACGCACTCTTTCAACTGACGCAAGATTCGAGGCTTCTTGTGATTTATGTTCCCAACTGGCATTCCATTCCGTATAAAACAATGGCCGGCGCCAAAAGAAGGCTGTTTCGCTGCTAGGAACTCTGCTTATCGCACCGCCCCAATTTATGAAAAAGAAATTAGTTTCTGTCCCAGTGGCTCTTTCTAAAAATTGTCTCATGATTGAAATAGGTTCTTGCGGCCAAAGATTAAGCGCCCAAGCCGAGGAAAATTTAACACTCTGATCGGATCTGCCGGGGATTGGTTCATCAGGGTCTAAGAAATCTATACAATCTGGATAGTATAATGTTTTGATTACGGTTTGTGTCGGAGTTCCGGTATTTAATAACGGTCTTAATGCTTTAATCAGCTCAGGTTTTGAACCGAGGAAAATTCCTTCTGCATGGCACAAGCCATTTACTTTGCTGAAAATCTCAAGGTAGCATCCTAATCGTTCATCTGCAAACGGCGCCCATCTTTGCCAAGCTTTAAATACCGTTTCTAATTGTTCCCATGGCCAGACAATATTAAAGACGGTTGCAGTTTTAGGAGCACGATGAACTTTGAAAGTATATTGGGTGTTATATCCGAAATTACCTCCCCCGCCTCCTCTGGAAGCCCATAGTAAGTCCTCATTGTGAGATTGATTTGCTCGAATAATCCTGCCTTTTGCATCTACCATTTTCAGTGCGAGAAGGTTATCACTGATAAGGCCAATCGATCGTGAGAGCACGCCAAATCCGCCGCCCATCGTAATTCCTCCGATTCCGACGGTCGGACTGTCTCCAAACGGAGCCATAAAACCATCCCGAGCTAATCCTTTTACAAGCGGACCAACGTGAATGCCGGTTTGAACGGTTGCAATCGCGTTTTTTTCATCCAATAAAACTTTATTCATGTCACTCACATCAATAACAATTCCGTCACTTACTACTGAAAGGTTCTTATCCAGAGCATGGCGTCCGCTTCTGACACGCAAAGGCACATTATTCTCACGAGCCCATTTAATAGCATTACTGACATCGTATGAATTTTGTGCAAAAACAAAGACAAGCGGATAGACATCAACATAAGGGTTCCAATTCTTAACCGCCTGTGTATAGCCGGGGTCCCCTTTGAAGATTACACGTCCTGTTAACTGTGCTGATCCCATCTATTTCACTCCCAATAAGCATTTGATTCCGGTACCAGTATATGTAGGATTTGGACAAATTCTTAGACAGATGGTCTACTAACTTAAAAATAGATAAATATATGCGAAAGCTTAACTTGAGCATCGACTTATCCCCCTATAAAAACACACAAAAAAAGACAAGGGCGGCAAGCTGCCACTCTCTTGTCCCTTCTCATTTTTTATAACGTTCTGGGATAACATATTGACTTTTGCAGGCTGTCCGACAGACAGTTCCCCAAACGGTATGGAGCCGGATGTTTTTTATGCCTGCCCGTTTAGTTCTGCTGAGCAAGCTTCGTGTTTGATCCTCCAACAGCCTTGCAGGAATTTTCGCGGTGAAAATTTTCTTTCGAGAAAAAATGATTCAAGTCTTTTACATTATTAAAATTTTATTTTTTCTTTTTGTGCTTACGTTTGCAATCATGCTCTTTCTCTTTCTTATGACGCTTTTTACATTTCGCTTTTGCTGCTAATCTTATTGCTTCCGCCTTTGCTTCCGCCGCTCTTGCTCTTGCTTCTTCTGCCCTCGCTATTGCTTCTTCTGCTCTTGCTCTTGCCTCTGCTTCTCTTGCTGCTTCTGCTCTTAATGCTTCTTCCACCTGATCCATATCATGACCACTGTCGCAGGCTTCGTTGTATGGCTTTTTCTTCGGAATGAACATTTGATCTTCATCTTGGTTATAATACATGACCTTCACTCCTTCTTATATATTAAAATCATTACATATTATGTAAATGAAAAATTACAGCTTGGACTATTATTTTGATTAATCAACACATTTTAGAGAAGTTTTCATTCATCCATACAATAGACACCGGAGAAACATATACTGAATGATAGTTTTAAATTGAAAGGAGAAATCAACTTTGGCAAAATATCGGATTATGACCTTTGATGGGGGCGGTACCTTAGGTGCTTTAAGTTTACAATTATTGAACAGACTGGTTAAACAAAATCCAACATTAATAAGCCGAACCCATGTGTTTTCGGGAAATTCAATCGGTTCATTCACTGCTCTTGCATTAGCCAGCGGAAGATCACCGCAGGAGACATTCCGCTATTTTAAGGAAAATATCCTGCCAGCATTCAGCATTTCCCGGCCGGGCGGACCTGTTTTTAATCAACAATTACCATATTCCGGTTTTATTAAAGCGGTACGAAACTTTTCCCGGAAGATCTTCGTCTCAAAGACTTAAGAAGACGAATTGTTGTCCCTTCATTCAAATTATACTCTCAAAAACTGGATCGTTGGACTCCTGTATTATTTCACAACTTTCCCGGCTCTCCCTATTTAGATGAGAAAGTGAGTGATGTCATACTGCGGAGCAGCGGTGCTCCCGCGACGCAACGCGCCTATCAAAACTACGTCGACGGATATGTAGTAGCAACGAACCCCAGTACAGCCAGTATCGCGTTTGCAGTAGGAAAAGCCAAAGTGCCTTTGGATCAAATTGCAGTATTATCCATTGGAACAGGTGAAGCCCAGACTCGGTTAAGACGAGATACGAGGGGGTGGGGAATGGTAAGTGCAGATAACATACGTCCCGAAAATCTGAAGAATCTTCCTCCAAATTGGGGAGTCCTTTTGGACAGGTCGCCTAATGAACCTTTACTGCCATTTCTGCAGATTGTCGGTGGCGGAAACGGTTACTATGAATCCATGGTCAGTGCTAATCTTCTGGGAGATCGCTTTTTCCGGTTAGACCCGCGGATTCCTAACTTCTCCAAAACGGACCCTTCCGTGGTTCCCGCTGTCATTGAAATTGCGAACAAAACCAACTTACAGCCTGTGAATAAATTTATAGAGAAAAACTGGAACAGCAAATAAGAACGGAAAAAATACCAAGGGCGGAAAAACCCTTGGTATTTTTCGATTTGGCCGAGAGGACTTGAACCTCGCCTCACACGGGTTATTCCCCACTAGGCCCTTAATAGCTTGTTATTTCAAGTATATGAAGTTATTCATTGATCCATTTACACCGTTTTATGTTCATGTTGGGCAAACATAAAGTACTTTGTTTATTCTTTATTTCCAAGTGACCATATCACCACCGGAATTAATAACAACGATAATATTCCTCCGCCAAGTGATAATGTTAGATAACTTGCGCCTGCTACGACCATTCCGGACAATGCTCCGCCGGCAGCTCCGGACAACGCAATCAAAACATCCACTGCACCTTGAGTTTTAGCCCGTGCGGAAGCTTCAGTTGAATCAACAATAAGTGCAGTTCCGCTTATTAAACCAAAATTCCATCCTAACCCGAGCAAAGATAGAGCAATGACCATAAGAATCATAGAATCTCCCGGGGCAAATGCCGATACGAGTCCTGCCAAAAGCAACGTCATTCCAGAAGATACAGCCATTACAGTACGGCCTAATTTATCCGCAAGCACACCTGTCACCAGTGAAGGGAGATACATGGCGCCTATATGAAAGCCAATGACAAGACCTACTGCTCCTAAGCCATGACCGTGATGTCTCATATGAACCGGCGTCATTGTCATAATAGCAGTCATTACAATTTGAGTAAGAATCATAACCGCTGCGCCCGCAATGATCCCTCTTTTTTTCTTTGTGTGTTCGTCCGCGGTCACTTGGCCTCTATCATCAGGTTTTTGGCCGGAAATTTCTATTGTTCTTGCTATGACTAACGGATCCGGACGGAGCATGATGAAAAGAGTGGCACCTGCTAAAATATATGCTGCTGCCGCTAAAATGAATGGACCCGCAAGTGACGGAACACCGATAGAGAGCGCGAATTGCCCCATTACATTCACTAAATTCGGGCCTGCAACTGCACCAAATGTGGTAAAAACCATAGTCATACTGACAGCAGTCGCCCGCTGTTTGTGATTTGCCAAATCCGTACCTGCATAACGGGCTTGCAGATTTGTCGCTGTTCCCGCACCATAAATAATCAAAGAAGCAAACAGCAAAAAAACACTATTTATCATTGCCGCAAGGATGACTCCTATCGCCCCCAGTCCGCCAATCATAAATCCGGCTGAAAGACCTGTTCGACGGCCATAACGCTGAGAAAGCCTCCCCACAAATAATGCGGCCCCTGCTGATCCTAAAGTAAATAAAGCAGAAGGTACACCGGCAAACGCATCTGTACCAAGCATTTCCTGTGCAATAAGCGCACCGACAGTAACTCCTGCCGCCAGCCCTGCACCACCGAAAATTTGTGAAAGACTGACGACAGCTAAAGTACGCTTATATAACGCTTTTTGTTTTTCAGGAGAATCTATGAATTGCCGCAATGATGCAGATTGACCATCTGACACGTTTATACTGTCTTTTTGAAGCATAACCCGACCTGCCTTTCTTATAACCTCCAACAGATTTGGATTATCATAACACGCACAAAAAAAACCATACAATATAAGAATTGTATGGCGGACAATATTACATATGCTCATCCAGCAAGCGTTTAAGAATCATTAAGCCCTGCTCAAGCTCCCCAAGCGTTTTCGGTGCACAGACAGACACTCTGACAGCCCTTTCCGGACAACTATTCCCAACGACAAAGCGTTCAGCCGCATACACTTGCACTCCATGTTGTGCGGCTAAATTTTCAAATTCCGCACCTGTCATGTTTCCGGGTAACATTAACCAGCGAAAGATTCCCGTTTCAGCACCTGCACACGTATAGCCATGTAAATATTGATTTACGATTTTGTTTCTGCGAATGGTCTGTTCACGATGACTTTCAATTAAGACTTCGAATTGATTCGATACGATCGTGCGTGCAGTAAGTTCTGCTAATAGCGGAGAAACAGTTATATTTAAATTGTAAAGCGCCTTTGAAATCGGCTCCTTATATTGGCTCGGGACTGCGACATACGCCAGCCTCAACCCTGGTGCTAATGATTTTGACAGACCGGCAATGTGAATGGTCTGCTCCGGTGCAAATGATGCGATAGCCGGAAGCGGATTTTTCCCCAGAAGATGGTACGATGCATCTTCAATAATGAACTGATTATATTTTTTTGCAATGCCCGCAATCGTGTTTCGATTCTCAACAGACATAAAAGACGCTGTCGGATTATGATAATCCGGGATTAGGTAGATGCCTTTAATATTTTCATTTTTACACGCATATTCAAATGAGGAAGGGCTCATTTCATTGTTCTCTGATTTTATCGGCACAATCTGCACAATCAGCATTGACGCGGCCGTTTTCAAGCCGGGATATGTATGATGATCAACTCCGATGCGATCTCCCGGTTTACAGAGACTTGCCAATGTGGCGGCAATCGCATTTTGCCCGCCGTTTGCAAATAAAATGTGATCAACGGACGTTTCAAATCCGCCTCTTCGAATCAGCTTGACAGCCGCATCTTTCTGCCAAAGACTTTCACCTGTCCGGCCATAGCCGAACCACTTTTCGTAATCTTCCTCTTGCAGCATACTTTTCAGCTGGAGCAGCAGCGGCTCATAAGATACCTGATCCGGAAGTGTCGCTCCCATTTCAATTAAATGCTTCGGCTTTGTATCTTCGAGCAGATACGCATTCGATAATGCATCGTAAGCAACAAAAGTACCGCTCCCGACAGATGCACTCAACAGACCTTTTAACTCGCAAACTTTAAAAGCCTTTGAAATAGTGCTTACATTTAAATCCAAATAATCAGCTAATTCTCTCTGAGGAGGCAGCTTGGTTCCGGGTAATAAAACTCCTTGTAATATATCCTGTTCCAATTTCCCCGCAATCGCTTTATAAATGGGCTTTTCCGTTTTATCAATCGTCGGCTTCCAGCTCATCGGATAGTTTTCAAAAGAATTGATCGGCATGATATGCTTCCTTTTTTCATTCAATTATATGATCGCACCGTTTAGAAAACAATTTTCTTTTTATCCAATATGCCAAACACATACTTTGAAATATCGCAGCAGCCAATTACCCCTGAGGATTTGGCTGACATATAATATCGTGCAGCCGCTTTCCCTTACGCAGGAAGGCGGCTTTTTAGATTGATGTCCTCTTATTATCAATTTATTTTTACAAATTTTGAAAAAACCATTGACTATTCAGTTGAACTGTATTACTTTTATTATAAAGTCGAACTATATAGTCGAACTGAATAGAGGGTGACGATATGAAACATAAATTATTACCGCTGTCTGAAACCATGCATTATATTTTATTAGCTCTGCGTGAGCCGCTTCATGGTTATGCCGCCATGCAGAAGATAGAAAAGATGAGTAACGGAACTGTTATGTTAGCGGCCGGCACATTATACGGTGCGATTGAAAACTTGAATAAGCACGGCTGGATTGAATCTGTTGGAGAGTCAGGCCGGAGAAAAGTCTATATGATAACTGCAGAAGGAAGCGACATTTTGAAAATGGAACAAAATAGGTTATTGCATATTCTATCCCTGTACGAAGGAAGTGAATCGAATGAAGAAATTTAAGATGTTTTTTGATATTGAAAAAGAGGAGCAATGGCTGAACGAGCAATTACAAAAAGGCTATCGCTGTACAAATATTAGCGGATCAGGAATATACACCTTCGAAAAAACCGACAAGACATATGTGATGCGGCTGGATTATCAAGATTATTTATCAAAGAAAAAGTTCAAAGATTACAAAGGGATCTATGAAGACTTCGGCTGGAGTTATATAAACAGCCCATGGCTTAGCGGAACGCGATATTGGCAAAAAGAAGATGATGATCAAAATGAAATCTTCTCGGATCGCCAATCAAAGAGTAATTATTATAAAAGATTAATGGGTTATTCATCTTGTTTTGGTTTACTGTGCTTGTTTTATTCTTATATGATTTACAAGGATTCTGGTTTATATTTAGCTGAAGGTCTGTGGAGTATGGAAGGCGCAATGTTTTGGAAAGCATTTTTATTTGAAACTCCATTTGCCCTTTTGAGATCGCTTCCCGCCCTAATGGCTGTTATCTTTGGCATCAGTTACTATAAAGCTTATCGAAAGTATTCAATGTTAAAAGAAAAATAATGCGAGGAAGTTAAATTCAAAGAAGTAATTTGGGGATAATGTTTCTGCCGAAGTCGGGCGCTTTAACGGAAAAAAAGCGCCCTGAATTTGCTGATAAATCAGACGAATTACTGTTTAGATGAATTCCCCATAAAAAAGAGCAGACACAAAGTCCACTCAACTATTCAAAGAGTTATTCTGTTAATGATACATACTTATTGACAATGGCTTGAGCGAGACAAGCTGATGAATCCACAAAGGGAATATCGCTGCTTTTTTTATCTGTGACAACATTTAAATCTGTACATGCAATGATAGCCGTATCAACCTTTTCTGCTAATTCACGGTGTAATTCATCAAATAATGTAATAGACTCATTGATTTGACCTTGTTTAATCTTTTCTATTATTTGATCGACACAGGTTTGCCAACTATCTTGATGTAAAAAATCATAATTTTCTCTGATTAAGGCTTCTTGAAATATTCCAGATTGAACCGTTGGAGAGGTGGCTAAAAGGGCTATTTTTTTTGAGTCCTTTGGTATTTTTTTTATGGTTTCATCAACCATGTTTAATAAAGGGACTGAAATCGATTTTTTTAATTGATTAAAATAGATATGAGCGGTATTACATGGGATGGCGATAAAATCAACACCCGTTTTTTCAAGCTTTACAGCACCCTCAATAATTGCCTTTTCCATGTCCGTATGATTGAGAGGTTTATTCACGTAAAAAGGAGTCGGACAAGAATAAATCATCATATGAGGAAAATCAATGTCATTTATTGCTCCATATATTTTTTGGCACTCGTCTACTACTTTATCTACAAATGGCCCGGTAGATTTTGGTCCCATTCCTGCCAGTATTCCAATCATAGTTGTCCTCCTCCTTAAAAATGTGTACCAATCTGTCACCAAGAGTTATTCTACCCAAATTCAGCATTATCCTTCTTATCCTCATCTGAATCTGCCCCCATTTCTTTTCTGGCTTTCTTCTACTGCTTTATCACTTCATCAATCGAATTGTCATACTTACTTCCGCCACACGCAGTCAGCAGAAGGATGGCGGATACACCAGGGAAAATAAAAAGGTTCTTCATATGTGTGGTGCCACATTCAGCCAGATTGCTATAACGTGGAATTTTATAATAACTAAAGTTCGCCCAATCTATTTTGTTTATCTACACATAAAATATTCTATGATTAATTACTCCAAACAGGAGGTGACTCTGAAGAGGTTATGATGAATAGATTGTAAACAAGATCTATTTAATTTTCGCAAAGCCTTAGTCATTTCATATTTGTTCTGCTAATTATTGTAGCTTGTTGAACGCCTGCGGAGCAGATCCGCGTCTCATAACTTATGACCTGAAAGGAGGAAAGCCCATGCCTTTATTTGGATTATATGCAAGAAACCGATTTTTTCGTGGCGGTTTTAGAAGGGGATTTTCACCTCTTGCATTCGAAAGAAGAAGACGGTTTGGATTCGTTGGAAGAGGACGCAGATTTTATTAAGTGAATTATTTTACTCATGTTTTCTGAGGGCCTGCGGGCTCTTTTTTGTTTTCTCTTTATTATCTTGGAGTATTCCCTCCCCTTTTATAAAGAAACAAAAAGTGATGGGTTATTCACCCACTTCACGTCATTTCTATATGTTTGTATGAATTATGGTGAAAAAAATGGTGAGTCAAAACAAAACACGCTCTAACTTTGAGAATTTTAATTTCTTCCTTAATATAAAAAGGCTGACGAAAGTTTTCGTCAGCCTAATCCTTGTGCTTAAATTAACGAGCAATTTTAGTGAAAGAAGAAAGAATAACATGCAGTTATATTGAGAACAGAAAAACAAATAATTTATATACATTCCGCATATTGTCAATCCAGTATGTTATACTGTAAACAAACCTTTGAAGTTTTAAACCTTTTTCTATTACCTTGTACCATCTCCCCCTACTCGAACGTTGAGTAGGGTTTTTTATTAAGTATTATACAGAGAATATAAAAAAACAGGCCCTATATAAAGAGCCTGTTTGTATAAACGATTGAAGATTAAGCTTTTTGAACGTTAGCAGCTTGAGCTCCACGAGCACCTTGCTCAACGTCAAACGTTACTTTTTGACCTTCGTCTAAAGATTTGAATCCGTCACTTTGGATTGCAGAAAAGTGTACGAATACATCGTCTCCATTTTCACGTTCGATAAATCCAAAACCTTTTTCTGCATTAAACCATTTAACTGTACCTTGTTCCATTTTTGTTGCCTCCTAGTGTGATACCACACATTGTATTACTATCCTTGCCCAAAGTATCATCAAGACGAAAAGTCGATATTCATACTATCCTTTACACGAACAAAAATAATTCCCCTTTATCATAGCACGAAACGGAAATAACTGCAAATTAATATTACGTTTCATTGGTGGGGTGTTTTGGTATGGTTTTTTTAGAGGTTCCAATAGCGTTAAATCAAAAGGGATAACAAGCAGTGAGAAATCTCTTTTAGCTACCGTATAATAGACGAATCTGCTCTGTCTACGAATTTTTGTTTCTTGACAGATTTTTAAGCACAAAAAAGAGCAGACTTTTATGTCTGCTCAAATATCCTTACCAATCTAATCCGCCAAGACAAGAATAGATACCAGTATAATTAGGCGCAAAACGCAAGTTGAAGAGACTTCCCACCATCATATAATTGATTGTACTTTAGCTTCAGCTGTTCTAACCAACAATGATCTTCAGGCTTTCCTTTTCCCTGCTAATCTTGAAGCAGCTTCTTCAACTTCTTTCTTTGCTTTTTGTAAAACATCCTCCAGACTTAGTAAAGCTGTTCCTTGCACTCGTATAATTTGATAATCCTCAATACCGAGGAAATTGAACATTGATTTCAAATATTTATTAGAGTATTCAACTTCTTCATACCAATCATCATTTGTATAAATTGATTCGCTAGCTTGTATGACAAGCATTCTTCGTCCATCATTAAGCAGACCCACTGACCCAGTGTCAGTATATTTAAATGTTTCACGTGCGATCATGATATTGTCCATGTAGTCTTTTAATTTTGATGGAATATTGAAATTATGCAATGGCAAAACGATGACATACGTTTTTGCACTTTTAAATTGTTTCAATACTTCTGTCATACGCTCCGTTACTTTTTGTTCATCGCTAGTCAGTTCATCGCCTTTTCCTGCCTTTTCCCATGCGCTTAAAACTGTTTTATCAATCATAGGCACTTCATCACTATACAAGTTAATCTGCTCAAGCTCTTCACTCTTTGGAATTAATTCTTTGTAAGTTTCCAAAAAGCGGTTCATTACCTGCAAACTGTATGATGATGCATCATCTACTTTCGGATGTGCGTTAATGATAAGTGTTTTGCTCATTTGAAATTCCCCCTTTCATCTTCTATTAAAGACTAATTCAATCGTCGATTAAATTAGTCTTTAATATAAACCCTGCATTTTATTTTGTCAAATGAAACAAATAATATATCTAAAGAAGGGTTTTATGATTGACTATCACCAAAAATACTCCTAAGATACAATGTGGTTACCCACAAAAACAAAAGCAGGTGAGTTTCTATGCAGTATAGTGCTGGGGTTGAATATGCTTTACATTGCCTGGTTTATTTAATAGATGTTCCCTCCAAGAAAAGTGTCGGGATTCGGGACCTTGCAGAGTTCCAAGGACTTTCAGAATCATTTCTTTCAAAAGTTTTCGGTAAATTATCTAAAGCTGGTATTGTAAATTCTGTCCCAGGTGTAAAGGGAGGATATAGGTTAGCAAAATCCCCGGAAGATATTTCATTTTGGGATGTAATAGAGGCTGTTGAAGGACCAAAACCCATTTTTCAATGTAAAAATATTGTAAGCAATGGCCTGCTTTATCGAGACAAATGCAACTCCTGTGAATCCAGCAATTCTTCTTGTACAATTAACTTGGTAATGCTTGAAGCAGAAGAACAGATGCGTAAGTATCTTCGTAATAAAACGCTCGCATGGTTAAACAAGGAACTGGACGTAGTATTGCCTAAAAAAACAAGGACAGATACTCGGGAATACTTCATAAAAAAAAGCTCTGACTAAATTAATTAGTTTGAGCTTTTTTTGTGCCTTTAAGACAGCCTTTAATTCACAAGTCATATTTTGTTTTTTCGTTTTTCGATGATTGAATTTGTAAAATTAATGCTGTACCTATATAAGAAATCAATCTTGAGATAAATAAATCCAATTTATATCGTCAAATTCTTTAATAACATAATCTGATCCTATACTACGTAAAATTCTATTAAAGAAAATGATATCATCTTCATCATCGTAATCATATAAATCCTCTTGAACATATTCTTTGATAATAACATTCGTTAAATTTGTATTATTAACAAATTCGGAAAAGTAGGATCTTATAAAAGTTGAATCAGCTTCATATAATTTTTCATCATTAACAATTGAAATCTTAAAAACATTTAAAATCGCATTAATATCTTCTTCGTCCATATAACATAGTGGTTCTAATTTTTTGTCTTCTTCTGTAAATGGCTTTCGAGTATCTTCAATTATTACGTAAGATAAAATGTTACTATCTTTCAGCACACGAAAAATTTCTAAATCACGTAGTTTTAAAGCTCTATTAAGTGATAGCATAATTTCCCCCTACTCAAATACTAACTTTTACGTTCTGTTACACCTACTAAGGCTGCTATTGTTATCACATATGTAGGCTATCATAATATATCAGTCCAACTATATTTAGAAACTTTTTTCGAGGAATAATTGAGTGAAGCATCATTATAAAAAGCAAACTGAATATATTTCCCACCATCATATACACGAATTAAGGTTTTATCTCTTTTGGCATCAACAGGTCCCTTCCTCTTTCACTTAAAGAGGTCTTATACTTCTTTATTACGTTATGAATCACCTCATGCATTCAGCAGAAGGATGAATGGAGATACCGGGAAGTACCCATTAGATTACAGACTTACAGTACAGAAACGCTTCACTTCAAGTTAATGGACACATTTGGTCACAATCATAAACACAAAAAAATACCAAATGTTTAAAACCCTTGGCATCATTGAGATGCGGCCGAGAGGACTTGAACCTCCACGGTTTATTCACCCACTAGGCCCTCAACCTAGCGCGTCTGCCATTCCGCCACGACCGCGTGCTATGAAGCTGTCTTTCCACTAAGCATGTAAGCTAGTGAATCATGATCAGCACTTTGAAAATAAAGTGCGGGTGAAGGGACTCGAACCCCCACGTCGTAAGACACTAGATCCTAAGTCTAGCGCGTCTGCCAATTCCGCCACACCCGCGTGACAAGTGGTGAGCCATGAAGGACTCGAACCTTCGACCCTCTGATTAAAAGTCAGATGCTCTACCAACTGAGCTAATGGCTCGCTCTAAAAGTGATTAAAAATTTTAAAATAAAATGGCTGGGCTAGCTGGATTCGAACCAACGCATGACGGAGTCAAAGTCCGTTGCCTTACCGCTTGGCTATAGCCCAACGAAGGTAAATGGTGACCCGTACGGGATTCGAACCCGTGTTACCGCCGTGAAAGGGCGGTGTCTTAACCGCTTGACCAACGGGCCGTCTGGTTGAGAACTTATCTGGCGGAGAAGGAGGGATTTGAACCCTCGCGCCGCTTACGCGACCTACACCCTTAGCAGGGGCGCCTCTTCAGCCACTTGAGTACTTCTCCATAATGGCTCCACAGGCAGGATTCGAACCTGCGACCGATCGGTTAACAGCCGATAGCTCTACCACTGAGCTACTGTGGAATGATCAGACTTTCTTCATTATAAATGATGCGACATATTGTGTCAAGAAGCAACATTTATTTTTTTGAGAAAGTATCGCTGTCTCTCAACGACTTTTATAATTTAACATAGATCACCGAAATGAGTCAAGCCTTTTTAAAAAATTCTTTTGATTTTTCCTCTGCACTTTCCGCAGGCATATCTTTCCGGATTCATTGCCCGTTTCTTTATATACTGTTGGCCGCAAGCCGTGCATCTATACATATATGTTTTCTTTTCTGTCTTTTTTGTTTGCAGCGGCGTGCAGAATCTCGGCGCGCCGACTTTCTGAAGCAGCTCTCTGAAGTCTTTGTCTCTGTGCTTGTACCCTTTTCCTTCAAGATGAAGGTGATAATGGCACAGCTCGTGTTTAATGATGCCTTCGAGCTCACTCTGGCCGTGTTCGAGCAGATATTTGCGGTTTAATTCGATGTTATGGGAAGACAGCATGTACCGGCCTCCTGTCGTTTTCAGCCGGTCATTGAAAAAGGCCCGGTGGCGGAACGGCTTTCCGAAATCTTGTGCAGAGATGTCTTCCGTCAGCTTTTGAAGTTGTTCGTTATCCATAAGTGCACCCCGCTTTAAAAACATTGAACGGGACAATTCACCGTTCGCATACAATGTGTTAAAACCGCCCTCTAACTAAAAGCTGAGGAGGAATGAGCCATGCCGAATTGGCTGATGAAACAAATGCAAAAAGCGTTTTTAGAAAAGGACAATTACCAAATCAAACTGCTGAACCAGTGCTGGTACTTCTACAGAAAAAAACACTGCTCGTAAGCAGTGCTTTTATTTTACCATAGACAGCGACACTCTGCCTTTTTGCACGTCCACCCCTTCGACCCATACGGTGACGATGTCTCCGACCGATACGACGTCAAGAGGATGTTTGACGAATTGATTGCTCAGTTTTGAGATGTGCACAAGCCCGTCTTGCTTGACGCCGATATCGACGAAAGCGCCGAAGTCTACGACGTTGCGGACGGTGCCCTGCAATTCCATTCCTTCCTTTAAATCCTCAAGCTGCAGAACGTCTTTTTTCAGCAAAGGTTTCGGCACTTCGTCACGAGGATCGCGCTCCGGCCTTGTCAGCTGCCCGCAAATATCCGCAAGCGTAATGTCCCCTATTCCTAGCTCTTCTGCCGTTTCAGACAGCGGAAGTGCGCTGATTTTCTCTTTTACGTCTGCGCTTCCGATCTGATCTGCTGTGAGATGAAGTTTTTTGAGCAGCGCCTTTGTCTCTTTATAGCTTTCCGGGTGTATCCCGGTGCGGTCGAGCGGTTCCTGTCCTTCGGGCACTCTCAAAAAGCCGATGCATTGTTCATATGTTTTTGCACCGAGGCGCGGGATTTCTTTCAGCTCTTTGCGATTTGTGAATTTGCCGAGTTCTTCCCTTTTTTTGACGATGTTGCCGGCAACGGTTTTGGATAACCCGGCTACATATTGAAGCAGCGCTGCTGATGCTGTATTGACATTTACCCCGACTTGGTTGACGACGGTCTCTACGACAAAACGGAGAGATTCGTTTAAGTGCTTTTGGCTGACATCATGCTGGTATTGCCCGACGCCGACGGATTTAGGATCAATTTTCACAAGTTCGGCCAGCGGGTCCTGCAATCTCCGCGCGATGGAGACGGCGCTCCGCTCTTCGACCTGAAAATCCGGAAATTCCTCACGGGCGATTTCTGACGCAGAGTACACGCTTGCCCCTGCCTCATTGACGATAACATAATAGATGTCCCGCTCTGTTTCTTTTAACACATCAACGATGAATTGCTCTGTCTCTCTTGATGCCGTGCCGTTTCCGATCGCCACGACCTCGACTTCGTAACGGTTCAGCAATTGTTTGATTTTTTTCTGGGCTTCGGCTGTCTTTTTGACGGGAGCGTGCGGATAAATAACGTCGATTTTCAGCACTTTTCCCGTCTCGTCAACGACTGCCAGTTTGCATCCCGTACGGAAAGCCGGATCGACGCCGAGCACGACTTTCCCCTTCATCGGCGGCTGCAGCAGGAGCTTACGCAGGTTTTCAGCGAAAATATGGATCGCCTGCGCGTCTGCTTTTTCTGACAGCTCTTTGCGGATGTCACGCTCAATAGCCAGCTGGATCAGGCGTTTGTACCCGTCCTCAATGGCTTCTTTCAGCGTTTCTTTCACAGGCGTTTCACGATGTTTGATGATTTGCTTTTCTAAATAAGCTTTCAACTGATCGGCGGGCGGTTCGATCGCAATCTTTAAAATGCCTTCTTTTTCACCGCGGTTCATCGCAAGCACTCTGTGAGGAACGACTTTTTGGATCGGCTCTTCGTATTCATAATACATTTCATAGACGTTTTTCTCGTCATCTGCGGCTGACTTGCCTGCCGTGGATGTGAGAATTCCTTTTTTATACGTTTCCTGGCGGATCCACTTTCTAAAATGAGGATCATCCGAGATTTGTTCGGCTATGATGTGCTTCGCGCCTTCAATGGCTTCTTCTCTTGTAGCGACTTCTTTCTCTTCACTGATATATTGATCAGCGATTTCATGGAGCCGGTTTTCTTTCGGGAGAGAAAGAATATAGTCCGCAAGCGGCTCAAGCCCTTTGCTTTTGGCGACGGTCGCTTTTGTTTTCCGTTTTTGTTTGAAGGGACGGTATAAATCCTCGACTTCCTGAAGTTTGGCCGCTTGTTCGATTTTTTGTTTCAGTCCGTCCGTCAGCTTGTCCTGTTCGGCGATCAATCTGATGACTTCTTCTTTCCGCTGCGTCAGGTTTTGTATGTATTGCCACCGCTCGGAGATTGCCTGAATCTGCACCTCGTCCATTGAGCCTGTCTGTTCTTTTCGGTACCGCGCAATAAACGGAACGGTATTGCCGTCTTCAAGCAGGCGGATGACACTTTCGACATTTTTTTGGGATAAAGCTGTTTCTTCAGCAATTTGTTTTTTCAAAAGGGCTAACGTTTCCATATCACAAAAGCCTCCATCTCTTCATTCTTTCTCTAGTGTATCAAAAAACGGCGGAACATAAAAAAAGCAGCCTTACGATAAAAGCTGCCCGAGAATATAGGTCAAATCATCACGTCTGGATGTTGTGTACGGATGAAGTGATTTTGATATAACTTCTATTGAGTGTCCCTGCTTTAAGCAGGTGCGGATATGCGGAACCTCCAGCCCATCTGTATAGATGATGAATGTTGCCCCTTTTTCATATGATGAGGTATACGTTTTGTACTTCTGCGGTTTGCCTGAAAGGTAGCCCGAAATCGGCAGCGGATGAAAGACTTCGCCTGATGGGGAATGCAGAAAGAAACGGACGTTCCCGATCGAACAGTATGTCAGTTCCCTTTTGGTGAAATTGAATTTTAAGATGGAGGCAGTCGCCCCTCTTTTGTTTCTCATCGCTTGATTGCAGCGCTCAATGATGCTTTCCACATCCTCATCTGCATACGTCTTTACGATGTCTTTAATGGCTGACGAAGATTCGTTGGCAAGAGATCCGCTGCCGAGACCGTCCGCTACCGCGCAGACTAATTCCTCTTCATTCGCCTTTATAAAAAAGCTGTCGCCGCATATGGACTTGCCTTCTTTATTTAATTGGTATACAAGAGTTTGCACATGTTCATTTTCTTCAACCTGAATCATTACATTAGCTCCATGGAGGGATCTCCAATCAAGGCCTCTCTCAGTTTTTTCACCGCTTTCCGCTGCAGGCGCGAGACGTGCATTTGAGATATTCCGAGAATGTCCCCTGTTTCTTTTTGGCTTTTATTTTGCACAAAAGTTAGATCGATAATTTGTTTTTCGCGGTCGGACAGCACATGAAGCACGCTTTTGATCATCATCTGCTGGTTGACGCGTTCGTATCCTTCCTCCTGCGAACCGACGATATCAAGAATCGTGACGGTGCTTCCGTCCGCATCCGCTTCGATGCTGTGATCGACAGACAGCGCCTGATAGCTTTTTCCCATCTCCATCGTTTCCAGCACTTCCTCTTCTGATACATCGAGAAAGGCCGCGATTTCTTCGACTTTCGGCGACCGCTGTGTCTCTGTCGTCAGCTGATCCACCGCCATTTTTATGCGGGGGCCGAGTTCTTTAATCCGTCTCGGAACATGTACGCTCCATGTTTTATCTCTGAGGAAGCGTTTGATCTCACCAATGATGGTCGGGATTGCAAATGCTTCAAAGGATTTGCCGACCTCGGGATCATACCGTTTAATGGCACCGAGAAGCCCGATCATCCCGACCTGGCGGAGATCTTCGTGAAAGCTTTTTCCTTTTGAATATTTCTTTGCCAGCATTTCGACGAGATTGGTATACACCTCGACAAGTGTTTCCTGGGCTTCTTTATTATCATGTATTTGAAAGTCGAGTATGAGCCGATCAACTTCATCTTTAGTTAGTTTCGTAGTTTTTGATGGTTGTGCCATGATCAACTCGCTCCCCATTTAAATACTTTGTCATCGCAACGGTTACGCCAGAGTTGCTTTGAACTTTGACTTCATCCATGAGCGTTTCCATTAAATATAGACCGAGCCCTCCTTCTGACAATTGATCGACTGTGTGCGAAGGTGTGTACGGCCCGAGATCCTGCTGCTTTTGATCAAAATCAAAGCTGTCTCCCTGATCGGCGACAATGACCTCCAGCCGATCCTCAAACACACCGAACCGCACGGATACTTCTCCCTTATTCTCATCTTTGTATGCATGCTGGACAGCGTTTGTACAAGCTTCACTGACAGCGATTTTCAAATCTACAATGTCATCATAGGTATAGCCCATTCTGCTGGCCACACCTGATAACGTAAGCCTGACGATTCCTACATATTCCGGTTCGGCCGGAATTTTCATCTCTATATAATCAACTGATGTACTCATTGCACGCCACCTTCTGACTTTGCCGAAATATCGATGATGTCCTTAAGCCCCGTAATTTCAAACAGACGGACGAGCCTTTCGGAAAGATTCTCAAGCTTCAAAGAACCGCCTTCCTTGCTCACCGTTTTAAACACGCCTACAAAAATGCCTAAACCCGTACTGTCCATATAGTTCACATCTTTTAAGCAGATTCTCATGTTTTTCCCCTCGTTAGCCAGGGGCATCAGCTTTTCACGAACCACCGGAGCTGAGTATACATCAATTTCTCCGGCGATATTGAATTGTATATCTGAAAGATTTTCCTTCATATCTACTGTTAAATTCATCGTATCACCTCTGAAAGTTATCCTTACTCGTGCTAATGGCTTTTTACCCGTGCTGCCGTTTTTCTAAACCTTTCTTTTCAGAACAATTAACGTAAAATCGTCATGAAGCTGAAAATCCTGGAGTCTCAGCAGGCTGTCGTAAATATTTTTGACCATATCCTGCGCGGAGCAGTCCATATGTTCTTCCAGCATGCGCTGAATGTCGCCGCGCTCCAGGAAACCGTTTTCGGTACGGCATTCGGTGACGCCGTCAGAAAAAAGAACGATCATGTCTCCTTCGTCCAGGTGCTGTTCATATTGGCTGTAATCAAAATCCTGAGAAATTCCGAGCACCAATCCTTTTGCCTCCAGGTCATTAAACTTTTTTTCTTTTTCAGAGTAGTAGAAGCCCGGTTCATGCCCCGCAGAAGCATAGGTAAATTGGTGGCTTTTCATATTGTAGTTTGCGTAAAACATGGTGATAAACATGCTTGAATCCACGTTCTGTTCTACAACGCGGTTAAGATTTTTCAGCACTTGGGAGGGGTGAATGCCGATCTCCGGAAGAGAGTCCATGGCATACTTAATCATCGACATGCACAATGCGGCGGGTATTCCTTTTCCAATGACATCGGCTATCGCGATGTTAATCGATTCCTTGTCTTTGACAAAGTGATAATAGTCCCCGCTCATCTGTTTGGCGGGAACGCTGATCGCCCCGATATCCAGCTCTTCTTCCTCAGGAATTTTTGTGCCGAGCAGCGTCTGCTGAACATTTGCGGCAATTTCAATTTCTGAACGAATCTCCTGCTGGATATCTCTCAGACTTTGGTGCTCCTGATAAGCCATCCCGTAACCAATCATGACTTCTATTAAAAAATCCAGCGAATGAAAAACATCTTCCGGCAGATCCGGATAAAGTTCTTTTACTACTTTCCGGTGGATGCTGATAATTTCCTCCGGGGGAACTTGATGTTCAATCGTTTTTCGGCTGAATTTTTGTGCTTGATATAAAGATGTTTCTGTTAATTCGGCTATATAACGGCTAAGCAGCTGATGGTACCGCTGCTCTATAACCTCCCTGAAATCCACGTTCTAACCTCCTACCGAAGCCATTTCACGGCTTGAATCTCTGTTCCTTCCTCCGCAACAGATTGCAGGCTGAATTCGTCCATCAGCCTTTTCACGCCCGGAAGGCCCGCTCCCAATCCGCCTGACGTTGAAAAGCCGTCTTCCATCACTTTACGGATGTCCGCGATTCCGGGTCCTTTGTCTTCTGCTATGATTTTAAGGCCTTTTTTTCCTCTGTCGTTTACTTGTTCTATGCTGACCTGGCCTTTGCCGGCATATAAGTAGATATTTCTGGCCAATTCTGAGATAGCCGTCGTGATTCTGGCCTGATCCACCGTGCCGAAGCCTAATTCCTTCGCAACGTTGCGGCCAAGCTGTCTGGCGGCTACGATATCCCATTCTGTCATGATTTTCACACAGGATTGGTCGTTCATCGCTATTCCCCCAATTCCCGCTTCAATGTCTCAAGCCCCTGCTCTAAGTCGAGCGCCGTTTCGATTTCCTCAAGTGAGATTCCAAGTTCAATCAATGTGACCGCTACAGCTGGCTGAATTCCTGTCAATACGACCTTTGCGCCCATCAATTTTGACATGGTAATGACATCGCCAAGCACTTTCGCAATAAATGAATCGATCATGTCGACGGATGTCAGGTCAATGACGACCCCGTTTGCGCCAGTTTCATAGATTTTGTTCAGCAGGTCTTCTTGAAAATGCAGAGCAGTCTGGTCGTCAAGCTCCCATTGGATGGATACCAATAAGCAGTTATACAGTTTCAGAATCGGGATTTTTGGATGTCTCACAATGTTATTCCCCCAATGAAACGATTTTTCGATTTGTCATTTCAAGCGCTGTTTGAATTCCTTTTTGAAGGGTATTCTTCGTAATAACCTGCGACAAATCAATTCCCAGGTTAACGATCGTCTGCGCGATTTCCGGACGGATTCCGACGAGCAGGCATTTCGCGCCGACAAGCCGCACCGCTTCTGATGCTTGGATAATGTGGTGCGCCACCATCGTATCAACGACCGGCACGCCCGTAATGTCAATTAAGACAACTTGTGAACGGTGCTTTACGACGCCGTTTAACAGATTTTCCATGATTTGTTTCGCACGCTCCGTATCAATCGTCCCGACAAGCGGCATGACGGTTACATGCTCAAATACCGGGATCAGCGGAGCCGACAGTTCCTGCAGCGCGATTTTTTGCAGAGAAACTGTTTTTTCCCAAGAGATGGAATACTGATTTAAAATTTCCGTGTTGATCGGGCTGAAAAAGCTGTCTATTTCCAAGATCAGTTCTGCTCTGTCATGATCGGCCATCTCATGGTCAACCATCGTTTCGTAAAGCAGCTTCCAAAACTCTGACAGGGTGACTGAAAGAAGCTTCAATGACAGGCCGAGCTGAACGGCGCGCAGTGCGAGCTGGCTGATCTGCTCTTCCGCAGCCTCGTCATCTTTTGTCGATAATAAAAGAATGTCTATATAGTCTTTGCAGATATTTTCGGATATGTGATACGTAAGCTGATAATCTTCCTGATTGCCTACTTCTTTTAATTTGGCTGTCCAAGTATCAAGCAGTTCATCATGCTGATCAATAATGAACTGATACACTTTCTGATTCGACATGGGTTTCGCTGACCTCCCGACACAAAACAACATATTTTGTTTGATTATCTCTTTATTATAGCGCTAATGTTTTTCGAAAACAAAAAAAGTTGCTCTATATGAGCAACTAGAAAAATATGACTAAAAATCAATGAGTGCCAAACTGATTTGCAGGGCTTCATCAACCTTATCCATCATTTCATCATCCAGATGAGTTATTTTATCCGTTAATCTTTGCTTGTCAATCGTCCGAATTTGCTCCAGCAAAATAACGGAATCTCTTTCAAAACCGTAGCGTTTTGCATCAATTTCGACGTGGGTTGGTAATTTCGCTTTCTGTATTTGGGCTGTTATGGCTGCAACAATAGCAGTTGGGCTAAAGCGATTTCCGATATCATTTTGGATCACTAAAACCGGGCGTACGCCGCCTTGCTCTGAGCCAACAACAGGAGATAAATCAGCAAAATAAACATCGCCGCGCTTTACAATCAAAATGATTATCCTCCGCTGACTAAGCGCTCAACCGTCGTTTCTGCTTCGCACTCAGCATAGTGAGCCTCAGAAGAAATATTCAAGTTGATTTTCGCCATTTCCATATACCCGCGTCTCATCAAATCACGGTTATGGCGAGTTGTCCGTTCGCTGACATACGCTCTCACTGCCTGTGATATCAGTTCGTTTCTGCTTCGTTTCTCCCGCATCGCTACACCATCCAATTCAGCTACTAAGTTTTCAGGCAAGCTGATTTTCATTTCGGTTCTTGCGCTGGATTCAGACAAAAAACATACACCTCCACCAAACTTACGGATACGACCAATTATCCATCCAGACATAATGATACCATTATTCAAACGTCAAGCAAAGCTGTTTTATAAATTCTCTTTTTCCGGATGACGGTTACTTACTTGTATTTTCTTGCAGTAAAGGATTTCTTACTTCCATTATACTCTCATTTTCCAAAAACATACGGGGAACGCGGGAACTAATCGTACAAGGGATCTCGTAATTAATCGTCTCAAGCCGCCCGGCGATTTCGTCCATCGTGATCGTTTCTTCCTTCTGGCTGCCGATCAGGGTGACTTTGGTGCCCGGCGGATAAGATTGGTCCAGTTCTACCATCAATTGGTCCATGCAGATTCTTCCAGCAATATTCATCCGTTTGCCGTCGATCAGCACGGCCGTACCGCTCAGCTTGCGGAGCCAGCCGTCTGCATAGCCGATGGGAACGGTCCCGATCCATTGATCCTTCTCTGCCGTATATGTTGCGCCGTAGCTGACGCTTTCCCCTTTGCGGATCTTTTTCACATGGGATAAAACAGAGTGCAGCGTAAAAGCCGGCTTTAATTGAAATGGAATTTCATTTTGAATGTCGGCAGAAGGACGAAGCCCGTACATACTGATGCCGAAACGAACCGCGTTAAAGAAGCCTTTTTTAAGACGAAGGCCGGCAGCGCTGTTCGCGCAATGCACCATCAATTCCTTTAACGGAAGCGGAGCAATCAATTTTTTAAAGCGCTCAAATTGGAAAAGGAAATAATCCCTGTTTTTTTCATCCGCGGTAGCAAAATGGGTAAAAACGCCTTTACAGACTAAACCCGGGTTTTGGCTGAGGATTTTTAATACGCTTTGGATTTCTTCCTCCGTTTTGACCCCGAGTCTGTTCATGCCGGTATCGACTTTCAGGTGAAACGGCACTGTTTCACTTCCGAGGTGGCGTGCAGCTTCCTGAAGCCATTCAACAGAATACCCCGTCAGTGTTACGTCATATTCGGCAGCTGCTTGTACATATTCGGGCGGCACGGCGCCAAGCACGAGAATCGGCGCTGTAATGCCACGTTTTCTCAATGAGATCGCTTCATCCAGTATGGCAACGGCAAGACAAGAGGCACCCGCTTCAAGCGCGGCTTTCCCGACTTCCAAATCTCCGTGGCCATACGCGTTCGCCTTTACAACCGCCATGAGATGGACGTTTTCGCCGATGTGTTTTTTCATATGTGTAATATTTTCTTTAATCGCAGACAGGTTGATTTCCGCCCACGTATCTCTGTAAAAGGATGCTGTGTTCACTCGATACACTTCCTAGCATTATTTTCAATCCATATTGTTATTATCATACTAAAATTATTCTGCAAAGTGAAATCAAAAAAAGAAAGAGACCGACAGCGGCGGCCTCTTTTTTGACGTTATTTTGATGACTGTCCCTGCATGCTTTTGGCGGCTGCCACCATTTCATCTTTGGTAAGATCCTTCGATGACAGGAGGTAATCGACTCCGTCATATGTCCACGTTAAAGACGTATCAGACAGCGCGGCGACCGTGAAGCCGAGATTAACCGGTTCGCCGTTCAGCGTGACGGCAGAGGCGGCTTTTGCGATTTGGGCTTTTTCTTGAATGAGCGTGAATGATTTTTCCCCGCCGTATGTCATGACGATCCGTTTGCCGTCCGCTGTTGAAATATCTTTTTCTTCAAGCTTTTTGACGCCGGCCGGCAATTGAAGCGGAGTTTTTACCGCAAATGAATCAGACGGCTTGGCGCTTGTGGCGACGTCCATCTGGGAGAGCGTCATATTTTTCTTCTCGTCAAAAGAATCTTTGTCAAACGGTTTGTTGAATTCAAAGCTTTTGAATTCGACTTTCACCATCACTTTCCGGTCTGTATCCATGACTTTGACGAGCGACGGGCTCATGTCCTTTTTGTTGAAAGTGATTTCTTGCGTCGGCAGCATTTTGTTGTGCTGATAGTTTGTTTTCGTTTCAAAAGTGTACTTTTTATCCTTGGCGGAATAGACGGCGTCTTTGTCACTTTGCACATCTTTTACAAGTGACTCGAACAAATATACTTGACTGCTGTTATTCGGCCAGTCGCTTTGGAATCTGAAGCTCTTATTTAAAGACGGCGTGAGGACAAATACTCCGTTAGCGTTCCGTAAAATGACTTGGTTTTGGTCTTTTTTCGGATTTTCCAGATAGACCCGGTACAGGGAAGGTTTTTTATGCCAGATTTCCACATTGTATACTTGCGGATCACTCCCCGTTTGAATGGTCATTTTGGCTTTCGCCTTGTACGAGGTGTATTCTTTCGCCTTCTTATCTAAACCGTTCACAATATCTTCCTGTGATTTTTGGCCGCAGGCCGAAAGAATAAGGACGGCAAGCAGTCCCGTTAAAAGCAAAACAAAGCTTTTTCTCACCTTTTTTCAACCCCTTCTTCTCAATTGATGTAAAGGGAAGAAATCGCTTGTTTGACTTTAACGGTACGCCCTGAACGGCCGGACGCGTACCATAAAAGCCTCAAACAACTTGTCTCCCTTAATGCACTATCAAATATATGAAGGGGTTTCGGCTAATATGCAGACTAGCGTGACAACCTTTCAATCACGACCTGCGCCGCAGCGTATTCTTTTGTATGGGTAATGGAGACGTGAAGTGCCGCGCCGTCCAGCTTGGCACAGGTCAGCACAGGCTTTCCCGCCGGGTCCTTCCCGATTTCAATATCCTGAAAACTGAGCTCTTTGCCGATACCTGTGCCGTATGCTTTCGAAAAGGCTTCTTTTGCCGCAAACCTTCCCGCGAGAAATTCAATTTTCCTTTTGTCTGACAGCTGTGTAAAACGGG
>NC_014551.1:172500-175000 GCF_000196735.1 Bacillus amyloliquefaciens DSM 7 = ATCC 23350 | reverse complement strand
GACCTCTTCATCTACCTCGTTCCTTTGTAACTCCGTACAGAGTGTCCTACAACCCCAAGAGGCAAGCCTCTTGGTTTGGGCTGGTCCCGTTTCGCTCGCCGCTACTCAGGGAATCGCATTTGCTTTCTCTTCCTCCGGGTACTTAGATGTTTCAGTTCCCCGGGTCTGCCTTCTCATATCCTATGTATTCAGATATGGATACCACTCCATTACGAGTGGTGGGTTTCCCCATTCGGAAATCTCCGGATCAAAGCTTGCTTACAGCTCCCCGAAGCATATCGGTGTTCGTCCCGTCCTTCATCGGCTCCTAGTGCCAAGGCATCCACCGTGCGCCCTTTCTAACTTAACCGTTAAAAAGAATCACTACGTGATATCTTGCATTACAATTGAATGTGAATTACTTCTGTTATCTAGTTTTCAAAGAACAACATCTCGAAGAATCGAATGATCCTTCAAAACTAAACAAGACAGGGAACGTTCTGTTTATAAGACCCAAGGTCTTATATTCCGTTAAAATCCTTAGAAAGGAGGTGATCCAGCCGCACCTTCCGATACGGCTACCTTGTTACGACTTCACCCCAATCATCTGTCCCACCTTCGGCGGCTGGCTCCAAAAAGGTTACCTCACCGACTTCGGGTGTTACAAACTCTCGTGGTGTGACGGGCGGTGTGTACAAGGCCCGGGAACGTATTCACCGCGGCATGCTGATCCGCGATTACTAGCGATTCCAGCTTCACGCAGTCGAGTTGCAGACTGCGATCCGAACTGAGAACAGATTTGTGGGATTGGCTTAACCTCGCGGTTTCGCTGCCCTTTGTTCTGCCCATTGTAGCACGTGTGTAGCCCAGGTCATAAGGGGCATGATGATTTGACGTCATCCCCACCTTCCTCCGGTTTGTCACCGGCAGTCACCTTAGAGTGCCCAACTGAATGCTGGCAACTAAGATCAAGGGTTGCGCTCGTTGCGGGACTTAACCCAACATCTCACGACACGAGCTGACGACAACCATGCACCACCTGTCACTCTGCCCCCGAAGGGGACGTCCTATCTCTAGGATTGTCAGAGGATGTCAAGACCTGGTAAGGTTCTTCGCGTTGCTTCGAATTAAACCACATGCTCCACCGCTTGTGCGGGCCCCCGTCAATTCCTTTGAGTTTCAGTCTTGCGACCGTACTCCCCAGGCGGAGTGCTTAATGCGTTAGCTGCAGCACTAAGGGGCGGAAACCCCCTAACACTTAGCACTCATCGTTTACGGCGTGGACTACCAGGGTATCTAATCCTGTTCGCTCCCCACGCTTTCGCTCCTCAGCGTCAGTTACAGACCAGAGAGTCGCCTTCGCCACTGGTGTTCCTCCACATCTCTACGCATTTCACCGCTACACGTGGAATTCCACTCTCCTCTTCTGCACTCAAGTTCCCCAGTTTCCAATGACCCTCCCCGGTTGAGCCGGGGGCTTTCACATCAGACTTAAGAAACCGCCTGCGAGCCCTTTACGCCCAATAATTCCGGACAACGCTTGCCACCTACGTATTACCGCGGCTGCTGGCACGTAGTTAGCCGTGGCTTTCTGGTTAGGTACCGTCAAGGTGCCGCCCTATTTGAACGGCACTTGTTCTTCCCTAACAACAGAGCTTTACGATCCGAAAACCTTCATCACTCACGCGGCGTTGCTCCGTCAGACTTTCGTCCATTGCGGAAGATTCCCTACTGCTGCCTCCCGTAGGAGTCTGGGCCGTGTCTCAGTCCCAGTGTGGCCGATCACCCTCTCAGGTCGGCTACGCATCGTCGCCTTGGTGAGCCGTTACCTCACCAACTAGCTAATGCGCCGCGGGTCCATCTGTAAGTGGTAGCCGAAGCCACCTTTTATGTTTGAACCATGCGGTTCAAACAAGCATCCGGTATTAGCCCCGGTTTCCCGGAGTTATCCCAGTCTTACAGGCAGGTTACCCACGTGTTACTCACCCGTCCGCCGCTAACATCAGGGAGCAAGCTCCCATCTGTCCGCTCGACTTGCATGTATTAGGCACGCCGCCAGCGTTCGTCCTGAGCCAGGATCAAACTCTCCGATAAAGTAGTTTGACTGACTACGCACATCACTGTGCGATTTATTTAAAACTTTGAATTAACAGGTACGTTTTGTCTTGTTTAGTTTTCAAAGAACTTTGTCCATCGCTCTTGAAGCGACTTAATTATTGTAACATATCAGTGTCGATGTCGCGCCCTCCCCCTACCCCTCCCCGCTCCTTATGCTGCTGATTGTGTTCAGTTTAAGAATGCTCGAGACAATAAAATCAAACAATCTTCAACATCACAACAGCAAAGCAAAATCAATGTAAACAAAAAAGCTAATGCCTTTCAAAGGCATTAGCTTTATATGTCTATGTGATCTTTCATATAAAAAACCCAGTTCATCATGAACTGGGTTAAGATAGCTTGGCGGCGTCCTACTCTCACAGGGGGAAACCCCCGACTACCATCGGCGCTGAAGAGCTTAACT
>NC_014551.1:167500-170000 GCF_000196735.1 Bacillus amyloliquefaciens DSM 7 = ATCC 23350 | reverse complement strand
GTGCTTTTCACCTTTCCCTCACGGTACTGGTTCACTATCGGTCACTAGGGAGTATTTAGCCTTGGGAGATGGTCCTCCCGGATTCCGACGGAATTTCACGTGTTCCGCCGTACTCAGGATCCACTCAGGAGAGAACGAAGTTTTGACTACAGGGCTGTTACCTCCTATGGCGGGCCTTTCCAGACCTCTTCATCTACCTCGTTCCTTTGTAACTCCGTACAGAGTGTCCTACAACCCCAAGAGGCAAGCCTCTTGGTTTGGGCTGGTCCCGTTTCGCTCGCCGCTACTCAGGGAATCGCATTTGCTTTCTCTTCCTCCGGGTACTTAGATGTTTCAGTTCCCCGGGTCTGCCTTCTCATATCCTATGTATTCAGATATGGATACCACTCCATTACGAGTGGTGGGTTTCCCCATTCGGAAATCTCCGGATCAAAGCTTGCTTACAGCTCCCCGAAGCATATCGGTGTTCGTCCCGTCCTTCATCGGCTCCTAGTGCCAAGGCATCCACCGTGCGCCCTTTCTAACTTAACCGTTAAAAAGATCACTACGTGATATCTTGCATTACAATTGAATGTGAATTACTTCTGTTATCTAGTTTTCAAAGAACACGTTGGTGGAGCCTAGCGGGATCGAACCGCTGACCTCCTGCGTGCAAAGCAGGCGCTCTCCCAGCTGAGCTAAGGCCCCGTATTGGGTAAAGATGGTGGGCCTGAGTGGACTCGAACCACCGACCTCACGCTTATCAGGCGTGCGCTCTAACCAGCTGAGCTACAGGCCCATCTACCATATGAAAGAATCAAAGTTCCTTCAAAACTAAACAAGACAGGGAACGTTCTGTTTATAAGACCCAAGGTCTTATATTCCGTTAAAATCCTTAGAAAGGAGGTGATCCAGCCGCACCTTCCGATACGGCTACCTTGTTACGACTTCACCCCAATCATCTGTCCCACCTTCGGCGGCTGGCTCCAAAAAGGTTACCTCACCGACTTCGGGTGTTACAAACTCTCGTGGTGTGACGGGCGGTGTGTACAAGGCCCGGGAACGTATTCACCGCGGCATGCTGATCCGCGATTACTAGCGATTCCAGCTTCACGCAGTCGAGTTGCAGACTGCGATCCGAACTGAGAACAGATTTGTGGGATTGGCTTAACCTCGCGGTTTCGCTGCCCTTTGTTCTGCCCATTGTAGCACGTGTGTAGCCCAGGTCATAAGGGGCATGATGATTTGACGTCATCCCCACCTTCCTCCGGTTTGTCACCGGCAGTCACCTTAGAGTGCCCAACTGAATGCTGGCAACTAAGATCAAGGGTTGCGCTCGTTGCGGGACTTAACCCAACATCTCACGACACGAGCTGACGACAACCATGCACCACCTGTCACTCTGCCCCCGAAGGGGACGTCCTATCTCTAGGATTGTCAGAGGATGTCAAGACCTGGTAAGGTTCTTCGCGTTGCTTCGAATTAAACCACATGCTCCACCGCTTGTGCGGGCCCCCGTCAATTCCTTTGAGTTTCAGTCTTGCGACCGTACTCCCCAGGCGGAGTGCTTAATGCGTTAGCTGCAGCACTAAGGGGCGGAAACCCCCTAACACTTAGCACTCATCGTTTACGGCGTGGACTACCAGGGTATCTAATCCTGTTCGCTCCCCACGCTTTCGCTCCTCAGCGTCAGTTACAGACCAGAGAGTCGCCTTCGCCACTGGTGTTCCTCCACATCTCTACGCATTTCACCGCTACACGTGGAATTCCACTCTCCTCTTCTGCACTCAAGTTCCCCAGTTTCCAATGACCCTCCCCGGTTGAGCCGGGGGCTTTCACATCAGACTTAAGAAACCGCCTGCGAGCCCTTTACGCCCAATAATTCCGGACAACGCTTGCCACCTACGTATTACCGCGGCTGCTGGCACGTAGTTAGCCGTGGCTTTCTGGTTAGGTACCGTCAAGGTGCCGCCCTATTTGAACGGCACTTGTTCTTCCCTAACAACAGAGCTTTACGATCCGAAAACCTTCATCACTCACGCGGCGTTGCTCCGTCAGACTTTCGTCCATTGCGGAAGATTCCCTACTGCTGCCTCCCGTAGGAGTCTGGGCCGTGTCTCAGTCCCAGTGTGGCCGATCACCCTCTCAGGTCGGCTACGCATCGTCGCCTTGGTGAGCCGTTACCTCACCAACTAGCTAATGCGCCGCGGGTCCATCTGTAAGTGGTAGCCGAAGCCACCTTTTATGTTTGAACCATGCGGTTCAAACAAGCATCCGGTATTAGCCCCGGTTTCCCGGAGTTATCCCAGTCTTACAGGCAGGTTACCCACGTGTTACTCACCCGTCCGCCGCTAACATCAGGGAGCAAGCTCCCATCTGTCCGCTCGACTTGCATGTATTAGGCACGCCGCCAGCGTTCGTCCTGAGCCAGGATCAAACTCTCCGATAAAGTAGTTTGACTGACTACGCACATCGCTGTGCGATTTATTTAAAACTTTGAATTAACAGGTACGTTTTGTCT
>NC_014551.1:102500-162500 GCF_000196735.1 Bacillus amyloliquefaciens DSM 7 = ATCC 23350 | reverse complement strand
ACTTAGCACTCATCGTTTACGGCGTGGACTACCAGGGTATCTAATCCTGTTCGCTCCCCACGCTTTCGCTCCTCAGCGTCAGTTACAGACCAGAGAGTCGCCTTCGCCACTGGTGTTCCTCCACATCTCTACGCATTTCACCGCTACACGTGGAATTCCACTCTCCTCTTCTGCACTCAAGTTCCCCAGTTTCCAATGACCCTCCCCGGTTGAGCCGGGGGCTTTCACATCAGACTTAAGAAACCGCCTGCGAGCCCTTTACGCCCAATAATTCCGGACAACGCTTGCCACCTACGTATTACCGCGGCTGCTGGCACGTAGTTAGCCGTGGCTTTCTGGTTAGGTACCGTCAAGGTGCCGCCCTATTTGAACGGCACTTGTTCTTCCCTAACAACAGAGCTTTACGATCCGAAAACCTTCATCACTCACGCGGCGTTGCTCCGTCAGACTTTCGTCCATTGCGGAAGATTCCCTACTGCTGCCTCCCGTAGGAGTCTGGGCCGTGTCTCAGTCCCAGTGTGGCCGATCACCCTCTCAGGTCGGCTACGCATCGTCGCCTTGGTGAGCCGTTACCTCACCAACTAGCTAATGCGCCGCGGGTCCATCTGTAAGTGGTAGCCGAAGCCACCTTTTATGTTTGAACCATGCGGTTCAAACAAGCATCCGGTATTAGCCCCGGTTTCCCGGAGTTATCCCAGTCTTACAGGCAGGTTACCCACGTGTTACTCACCCGTCCGCCGCTAACATCAGGGAGCAAGCTCCCATCTGTCCGCTCGACTTGCATGTATTAGGCACGCCGCCAGCGTTCGTCCTGAGCCAGGATCAAACTCTCCGATAAAGTAGTTTGACTGACTACGCACATCGCTGTGCGATTTATTTAAAACTTTGAATTAACAGGTACGTTTTGTCTTGTTTAGTTTTCAAAGATCATTACTGCTTGTTGAAGCAGCTTTATTAGCTTACCACTCAGCTTCTTTTATGTCAACAACTTTTTCAAGTTGTTTTCGAAGCTTTTTCTTGTTGTCTGCTGTTCATCAGCGACGAATAATAATATACCATGCATTCGCTAAATATAGCAAGTGTTTTTTTCATTTTATTTAAAAACATAATTCGTTATATTCATATCCGCTGCGGCATAGGATGTAATCAAGCATGGACAAGATAAGGAGGCGTCATCAGTGAACCACTTCTACGTGTGGCACATCAAAAGGATAAAACAGCTGCTTATTATTATCATTGCCGCATTTGCAGCAGCCAGCTTATTTTATATACAGAGAGCCGTCCCTCTTCCTGTATTTTTAACGGATAACGGTCCGAAGGCGATTTCTAAAGGGGAGACGAAAGCAAACGAAGTCGCATTAACATTTGACATCAGCTGGGGCGATGAAAAAGCGGTTCCGATTCTGAACACGCTAAAAGCAAACGGCATAAAAAACGCCACTTTTTTTCTGTCAGCTTCTTGGGCGGAGCGGCACCCGGATACAGTGGAACGAATGATTAAAGACGGACATCAAATCGGAAGCATGGGATACGCGTATAAGAACTATACCAACCTAGAGGACCAAGACATTAAAAAGGATATCCTCCGGGCTCAGAACGCATTTAAAAAAATGGCTGTAAAGAATGTTCATTTACTCCGCCCGCCGACCGGACAATTTAATAAAAAGGTTCTTACCATTGCACAGCAGTACCACTATTCAGTGGTTCATTACAGCATTAACTCACACGATTGGACAAATCCCGGCCCTGATAAAATCATTGAAAATGTAAACAGTCATATAAAAGGCGGCGACATTGTCCTGCTGCACGCCTCTGATTCAGCAACACAAACGGAAGAAGCGCTCCCCGCCATCATTCACAATTTAAAGCAAAAGGGGCTTAAAAACGTGACTGTCGGTGATCTGATCGCAAATACTGACGTCAAATCATCAGAGGTGAAATAACTACCTCTGGGCAAACTTTGGCAGCATTAACAGCTGAAACGCATTGCAGCCCATCAGCGGGATCAGCATCAAATAAAGCCAGTCCTCATTATTCACTCTTAACGCAGGAACCCATTCAAGCGCTGTAATAACGACCATTAAAAATAATGATGAAATGAACGTATTTCTTGAGGACTGCTTTTGTTTTATATATGCCGTCAACAGGCCCACGGCGAGCAAAGCCAGCGGCAGCCAGACAAACCCTGCAATCGAGTCATCCCGCTCACCGAAAAATAAAAATCTGACGTACATTAAATCAAAAGCAACAAACAGAATGATAAACAGCTGAAGCAGATTCCAAAGCGAACTCGATCTGAGGATTTCAAGGGCAAACCGGTGCACCGTCAAAAACACGAAGAATCCCATTTGACTGATCACACTGAAAATCATGCCTACTCCGATAAACCAGATCAGAACGGAGAAAATCTGTCCGGCCTCAAAATTCAGAAAGAACCCCTTGTACTCCCCCCACTTCAGTGCAAATCCCACGACGCTTGTAATAAGAGCGCCCACAGCTAAAATCGAAAAGAAAAATCGAACAAGCCCGCGGCTTTTCATCTCTTATTCATCCCCCTGACAATCGCGTTCAGCGATATTTTGTTATGTATAAATCCATTCCGATGAATCATATTAAAAGTAAGAACAAGTAAGGAAGGAGCTTATGTATGTCAAAAGCCAAAACGCTATTGATAAGCTGTTTTGTTGTGTTATCTGTAACAGCTTGTGCTCCAAAAGACCAAGCAGCGGATATGGATTATGACCAGACTAAAAAAATGGTTGTCGATATATTAAAGACAGATGATGGAAAAAAAGCAATTAAGGAAATATTAAATGATGATGCGATGAATGAGGCATTGGTGATTGATCAAAACGCCATTAAAGGCACGATAGAGAAAACCCTCACCTCTAAAAAAGGGGCGGAGTTCTGGAAAACGATCTTTGAAGACTCAAAGTTCGCCGAAAGCTTTGCAAAAACACTTCAGCCCGAGCACGAAAAAATCATAAAAAAACTGATGAAAGACCCTGATTATCAGAAAAGTTTTATGCAGATCTTGCAGGACCCCGGCATGGATAAGAAATACTACGAGCTGGTGAAAAGCCAAAAATTCCGCAGTTACCTAGAAGATGTGATTACAGAGACACTTTCCAGCCCGCTTTTCAAAAAGCAATTTGAAGATGAACTGAAAAAAGCGGCTTCAAGCTCTGAAAAAGAAAGCCAATAAAAGGCCGGGCCGTATTGATCCCGGCCCCTTTTTTATTCAGCCGTTTTTTCAATGACTTTTTGGGCGATGCCCATATAAATTTCTCCGATCGGATGGCTTCTGTCGTAGACAGAAGGCGCAAACTGGTCTTTGTCCCAATCAGGCTGCTTTAAAGGAATTCTGCCGAGCAGCGGCACCTGCAATTCTTCCGCAAGCTTATCTCCTCCGCCTTGACCGAACACAAATTCTTTTTCACCGGTTTTTGCACTTTCATAGTAAGCCATGTTTTCAATGACCCCTACAACTTCATGATCGGTTTTAATTGCCATAGAACCCGCTCTCGCTGCTACAAATGCGGCTGTAGGGTGCGGCGTTGTTACGATAATCTCTTTACTGCTCGGAAGCATCGTGTGTACATCGAGCGCAACATCACCCGTGCCCGGCGGCAGATCGAGAACGATATAGTCAACCTCTCCCCAGTCAACTTCATGGAAGAAGTTGTTCAGCATCTTGCCAAGCATCGGTCCTCTCCAAACAACCGGAGCGTTTTCTTCCACGAAAAAGCCCATAGACATGACCTTTACTCCAAATCTTTCGACAGGAAGCAGTTTTTCTCCTTCTACTGTCGGACGAACAGTAATACCCATCATGTCAGGCACGCTGAAACCGTATATATCCGCATCGATCAGGCCGACTTTTTTGCCGAGCCGCGCAAGAGAAATGGCCAGATTGACGGAAACCGTTGATTTGCCGACACCGCCTTTTCCGCTTGCCACCGCCAGAAAGACCGGCGGATTTTTCCTATTCAGCAGGGTTTCGCTTTCAGGCGCCGGCTGGCTGAATTTCGCCAATGTCTCTTCAGGCAGCTCTTCAAACCGAAGGCCGACAGTTTCCGCTCCCGCTTCTTTCAGGACGGATACAATTTCCTGCTGAATGCCCATTTGTTCAGCCGTCCCCGTTTTTGCCAATGCAATTTTTACACTGACATGCCGTTTCTCCGGCTTGACCTTTACTTCCTTAACGGCATCCAATTCTCCCAGCGGTCTATGAAGAAAAGGTTCGCGCATTTTTCCGACTATATTTCTTACTTCATCTTCTCTTATCATCGAACCCTCACCCTTTGTGTATTCGTTTACAAATGGTATTATACCATATATTAATCATAGAATCGGCGAAAAACCCTCCTTACTCGGGAGGGTCTCCTTTCTCTGTGAAGTATCTCAATACGCCCTTATACACGGAAGATGCGATTTTATCCTGATATTTAGGCTGGCTGAGCCTTTTCGCTTCCGCGGGGTTGGACAAAAATCCGACCTCCACCAGTGCGCCCGGTTTGGTTACATTCTGCATTAAGTAAATGCCGTGTATCCGCTTCGCCTTTCTCGTTGTATTCTCCAAATTAATTCTCAATTCGTCCTGTATATATTTTGCCACTTTTTCATTCTCTTCGTATTTTCCATAGTAAAAGCTTTGGGCGCCGCTCCATTTCGGTGACGGTATGGCGTTCAAGTGAATGCTGATATAAAGCTCTGCTTCTGAACGGTTGATGATCTCCACGCGCTTTCTAAGATCTTCCGCTTTGCGTCTGCTGTAGCCTTTCATCCCTTCAGGCGCTAAGTCGGTATCCGTCTCCCGCGTCATGATGACCAAAGCCCCTTGCTCCTGCAAATAGTCTCTGACTCTGGAGGCCACTTCGAGCGTAATATCCTTTTCAAGGTGATTGCTTCCCGTGGCGCCGCCGTCCGGCCCGCCGTGTCCCGGATCGAGATAGATGATTTTTCCGCTCAGCGGCAGACTCCACGGCCGCCAGGAATCATCATTATGGAATTGAAACCGGAATAAACACAATAATATGATAAAGCCAAGTAAAAAACCGAGCCATTTCAGCTTATTTCTCATACCTTTCCCTCCCGCTTGTCCCCGTTATTAATAAGTATGGGACATGGGAAGAAATTATGATTACCTCATGCGGAGCTTACATTGTTTTTTCCGTTGCAGAAACCCTTCCGTCCACCAGCTGTTGATAAACCTGCATGACGCTTCGTAGATTTCTTTTTGTTCAACGGAAGAATATTGCTCATGCGTCCAGCTGCAAAGATATTCAAAAAAATCGACCGTCAGTTCTTCCTCCTCTTCGGACGAACGGGCGTTTGCCCTTTGCAAAGACTCACCGTAATAGCCAAAGACGCCGAACCGGCCGCCTAATAAATACGCTTCTATTGCAAAATCTATGCACCCTTCACTTAGAATGCCGTTTTCATCTTGGAGAAAGGGAAACAAAGGGGAAAGACATGCTTTTACGGATTGAATGATCTGCGTCAGTGACAGCTCCTTGAGTAAATTCTTCTCAAGTTCAAAATCCTTCTGCCGTTTCACGTCTGAAAAAGATAATACCTCTGCCATTGCCATTCACGCTCCTTTTTACTGTTATTTTGAAAGGAAAAAGGGAAAAGCATGCTTTGTTGATAGTGGAAATCCTCCCAAATGAAGGGGTTCCATGTTTAAAGGGCAGAGGCGGTGTTGTGAAAATGCTGTTACAGCACAGTCGGCAGGTGCTTGATGAGAGGCTGAGCGGAATCACAGACAAGCGCGACCCGCAAAAAAACAGCACCTCTGACGGGATGCTGTTTTTATATTTTAATGCTTCTTGTTACGGAGTATGTATTAATGTATTCATCCAGGACGAGGCCGCCCTTGTCCTCATAAAAGCCGGTGACCATGAAGCCCGCGTCAATCTGGCCCTTAATTTGATCCTCTAACGTATGGCCGAATTCCAGCGCTTCATTATTGTCAATGAGTTCCTTTACTTTTTTCTTACTGAGATCCTTTTCATCCGAAAACGGAATGGAATACTTTACTTTTAGGACGCCCTCCTGCTCTAAATCCATATCAAATAAAAACACGACGGGATTTACAAAACCGGAGACTAAAGATCCGCCTTTTTTTAATACGCGGTGGGCTTCTTTCCATACCGGGAGCACCGTATCAACAAAGCAATTCGATACTGGATGCACGATAAAATCAAATGACTCATCCTCAAAACAGCTCAGATCATTCATGCTGCCTTTGACAGTCCGGAGCGTAAGATCTTCCCGCTCAGCAACCATTCTGTCTTGCGCAAGCTGTTTTTCTGAATTGTCAAAGACGGTGACATCAGCTCCCGCAGCAGCCAGCACCGGGCCTTGCTGTCCCCCTCCTGAAGCGAGGCAAAGAACCTTCAGACCATCGATGGGCGGGAACCAATCCGCCGGTACGTCTTTTCCCGGAGTCATTCTGATGCTCCAACTGCCTTTTTTCGCTTTGCCAATCGTATGTGAATCAACCGCAACCGTCCACTCATTGCCAATTTCGACTTTTTTATCCCATGCTTTGCTGTTATGTATGGCTAACTTATTCATTATAACTGCGCTCCTTATTGTTAATGAATAGAGTATAACAAACAATTCTAGAAAAACATTGGATAACCTCTTGGATTTGAGAAAAAAATACAAAAAAACCACAACCAAGAAGTTGTGGTTTTTGCAATCCAAAACGATTAACGTTTTGAGAATTGAGGTGCACGACGAGCGCCTTTAAGACCGTATTTTTTACGTTCTTTCATACGAGCGTCACGAGTCAGAAGACCAGCACGTTTAAGTGTTGCACGGTATTCTGGATCTGCTTCAAGCAAAGCACGAGCGATACCATGACGGATTGCTCCAGCTTGACCAGATAAGCCGCCTCCATGTACGTTTACTAAAACATCATAAGTACCAGCTGTTTCAGTTAAAGTTAATGGTTGTTTGATATCTTCGATTAGAGCTGGCGATGGAATGTGCTCGCTGATTTCACGATTATTAACGACGATACGACCTTCTCCTGGAACTAAGCGCACGCGCGCTACAGAACTTTTACGACGGCCAGTACCGTAATATTGAACCTGTGCCAAATTGGTAACCTCCCTTTTAATTAACCGCGAAGTTCGTAAACTTCAGGCTGTTGTGCTTGGTGTGGATGCTCAGAACCACGGTATACGTTCAATTTCTTGAACATTTGACGACCTAGAGAACCTTTAGGAAGCATGCCTTTGATAGCAAGCTCAAGCATTTTCTCAGGGTAGTTTGTACGCATTTCAAGAGCAGTTCTTGATTTCAGACCGCCTGGGTGCATCGTGTGACGGTAGTAGATTTTATCAGTTAACTTTTTACCAGTTAACTCGATTTTTTCAGCGTTGATGATGATCACATGATCTCCAGTATCAACGTGCGGTGTGTAAGTTGGTTTGTGTTTTCCGCGAAGGATAGATGCAACTTCTGTAGAAAGACGTCCTAAAGTCTTGCCTGCTGCATCAACAACTAACCACTTGCGTTCAATAGTACTTGCGTTAGCCATAGGTGTTGTACGCATTTAATTCCCTCCTAAATGATCTGTCATTTTTTCATAAACTTCTGTTACGTTCTATTTCACAACACAATAAGTTCCGGGGCTTATCGTGGGGTTGAAATACATACCATATGATATCTTATAACTTTATGCAGACTCTGTCAAGAAAATGTTACACCTGGTTTAGTTGTCATAGCAAACGCTCCATAAATACAGCCCGTGCCCCGGTGCGGTGCGCCCCGCGGCTTCGCGATCCTTCGCTTCCAGCATTGCTTTTACGTCATCAGGAGAAAATTTTCCAGCCCCTGTGTCTAATAACGTTCCGGCAATGATTCTGACCATATTATAGAGAAATCCGTTTCCGGTAATCCGCATTTGCAGGCCGTCTCCGGTCTCAGTCCATTCCAGCTCGTAAATCGTTCTGACTTTATCCTGAACCGCGGTATCAACCGCACAAAAGCTTGTGAAATCATGTGTCCCGATGAGGTGCCTTGAAGCTTCCCTCATTTTCTGCACATTAAGCTGATATGCAAAATGGTAAGCGTAATGTCGTTTAAATACGTCCGGGTGTTTCTCCGTGTATACAAAGTAGCGATATTCCTTTTGGACTGCGCTAAATCGTGCATGGAACCCATCATCCGCAATCTCTGCTGTTTTGACGGCAATGTCATCAGGCAGCAGGGCATTGAGCGCAAACGGCCATTTCTCAGCCGGAATGGACAGCGGAGTATCAAAATGAATGACCTGTCCGGCAGCATGAACATCACTGTCAGTGCGGCCGGATGAGTAGACAGGCACTCTGCCGTCGGTTTTATGGATGACGGCCAGCGCCTTTTCCAGTTCACTTTGAACGGTCCGTTTTCCAGGCTGAACCTGATATCCGTTAAATAAATGCCCGTCATAAGCAATGGTACATTTCATTCTCATTGGGCAGCACCTCTAACTTCTTAAGAAAAACAATAATACGGCTAATACGATGATGAGCAGAATAGCTCCGGTATCCTTGCCGGTCCAGACAAGCTTTCTGTATTTCGTTCTCCCCTCACCGCCCTGGTAGCCTCTCGCCTCCATGGCGACCGCGAGCTCTTCCGCACGTTTAAAGGCGCTGACAAACAGGGGAACAAGCAGCGGAACGACCGCTTTTATTCTGTCTTTCACCGGGCCGCTTGTAAAGTCTGCACCCCTCGCCATTTGCGCCTTCATGATTTTATCCGTCTCTTCCATCAGCGTCGGAATAAAGCGCAGCGATATCGACATCATCAATGCGAGCTCGTGTACGGGCAGCTTCACCTTTTTAAATGGATGCAGGAGCTGCTCCATTCCATCCGTTATTTCAATCGGCGTTGTCGTAAGCGTCAGCAGCGTCGTCATAAAAATGAGGTAAACGAAACGGAGAGAGATAAAAATCCCCTGTACAAGTCCGCCCTCATAAACTTTAAACCAGCCAAGCCGAAAAATGACAGCACCCTCATGCGTCATGAAGATGTGCAGTAAAAACGTAAATGCCACAATCCAGATAATCGGCTTAAGCCCCTTCAGCAAAAAGCTGACCGGCACTCGCGTCAAGGCGATCACCCCGAATGTAAACAAACCGAGCAAAGCGTACGTCTGTACGTTGTTTGCCAAAAAAACGATACATACAAAAAGAAAAATGCTGACAAGTTTTGTTCGCGGGTCTAAGCGGTGAATAAGCGATGATCCGGGAACATACTTTCCGATAATCATGCTGTCCATCATTGGTCCTTATCCTCCTGAAAGAAAGCCTTAATTTCACTGGCGGCATCCTGCAGGGTGAGCATGGGTTTCTCATACTTGACTCCGAGAACCGCCTCAAGCCGTCTCTGAAACTTCACCGATTCAGGAAGATCCAGGCCCATTTCGGCCATCTCTTCACCTTTTGCAAACAAATCACTCGGACTCCCCGTCGCTTTAATCGTTCCTTTGTGCATGACGATCATCTCGTCGGCATAGCGGGCGGCGTCCTCCATGCTGTGCGTGACGAGAACGGTAGTCAGGTTTCCCCGCTGATGAAGCGCATAGAACATGTCCATAATGTCCTGGCGCCCTCTTGGATCAAGCCCGGCCGTCGGTTCATCTAAAACCAGTACTTCCGGCTCCATCGCAAGAACACCGGCGATCGCCACTCTGCGCATCTGCCCGCCGCTGAGCTCAAACGGCGACCGTTCCAAAATGTCTTCCGGAAGACCCACAAGCTCCAGCATCTCTTTCGCCTTCCGTTCAGCGTCTTCTTTTTTCACACCGAAGTTCATTGGTCCGAATGCGATGTCCTTCAGTACAGTCTCCTCAAACAGCTGATGTTCGGGAAATTGGAAAACGATTCCGACTTTTTTCCGCAAAGCCTTAAGATCTTTATTCTTTTTACCGGCTGCTAAAATCGTGCTGCCGAGCTCCAGCTGTCCTTTAGTAGGCCTCAGCAAACCGTTCAAATGCTGCAGGAGCGTCGATTTACCCGATCCTGTATGCCCGATGACGGCAACGTAGCTGCCCTCTTTGATCACGGCATTGATATCATACAGAGCAAGCCGTTCAAACGGTGTCTTTATTTGATAACGATGTTCTACATCTTTGATTTTAATGTCCACAGCTCATTCACCAGCCCTTCCTGAGTCAGATGGTTTTTCGATAACGCCAGTCCGCTTTCTTTCAAAAGCAGGCTGAGCTGGAATGAGAAAGGCAAATCAAGACCGATGCGAACCAAGTCTTCATTTAATTTAAAAATCTCTTCAGGCGGGCCCTCTGCATATTTCCTGCCGCCGTTCATTACAATGATCCTGTCCGCCCTTGCGGCTTCTTCCAAGTCATGTGTAATCGAAATGACGGTGGCCATGCCTTGATCTTTTAAGCGTCTGACAGTATCAAGGACTTCTTCTCTCCCGATCGGGTCAAGCATGGATGTCGCTTCATCCAAAATCATAATATCAGGACGCGCAGCAATAATCCCTGCGATCGCCACTCTTTGTTTTTGACCTCCGGAGAGATGGTGCGGCTCTTGATCAAGAAAATCCTGCATATTGACTTGTTTGACAGCCCAATCTACTCTCTCAATCATTTCTTCGCGCGGAACACCATTGTTTTCTAAACCAAAAGCCACATCATCGCGAACCGTTGTTCCGACAAATTGGTTATCGGGATTCTGAAAGACCATCCCTATTTTTTTTCGCACATCCCAAACAGTATCTTCAGTCAGTTTCATGCCGCCGACTTCAATATCTCCGGCCTCAGGCAAAATCAGTCCGTTCAGCGCTCTGGCCAAAGTCGACTTCCCTGAACCGTTGTGACCTACGATAGCAAGCCATTCTCCTTCGTATACCTCCAGACTTACACCGTCCAGCGCCGGCCTTTCTGCATCTTTGCGGTATCGGAATAAGATGTCTTTTACGGATATAAGCTGTTTTTGATCCACGGGCGCCTGACCTCCTCTCAGCTATAGCTCTGCTTTTCTGTCTCATGATAAAAAGTTCTGGTATCTAAAAAAAGGGCATAGATCCAGTTAGAAACTGTCCCGCCCTTCTTTAGATACACAAAAATATGTGATTAAACCAATTCGATGATTGCCATTGGTGCACCGTCACCACGGCGAGGACCAAGCTTCATAATACGTGTGTATCCGCCTTGGCGCTCCTCGTAACGAGTTGCAATGTCAGAGAATAATTTTTGAAGTGCATCTTGGTTATTTTCTTCATTAGCAACCTCGTTGCGAATGTATGCAGCAGCTTGACGACGAGCATGCAAGTCACCGCGTTTACCAAGAGTGATCATCTTTTCAACAACAGAGCGAAGTTCTTTCGCACGTGTTTCAGTTGTTTCGATTCTTTCGTTGATGATCAAATCTGTTGTAAGATCACGAAGCATAGCTTTACGCTGTGAACTCGTACGTCCTAGTTTTCTGTATGACATGTGATGTCCCCTCCTTTAATGGAATGCTGTTTCTAATTAAAAAACACACGAAAATCCTAGTTCACATGGAAACTAGATCAATCGTCTTTGCGAAGGCCGAGTCCAAGTTCTTCAAGTTTCGCTTTCACTTCTTCAAGTGATTTGCGTCCCAAGTTGCGAACTTTCATCATATCTTCTTCCGTCTTGTTCGCAAGTTCTTGAACCGTGTTAATGCCCGCACGCTTCAAGCAGTTGTAAGAACGGACAGAAAGATCAAGTTCCTCAATCGTCATTTCAAGAACTTTTTCTTTTTGATCCTCTTCTTTTTCAACCATGATTTCAGCATGCTGAGCTTCGTCAGTTAAACCAACGAATATATTAAGGTGTTCAGTTAAAATCTTTGAACCAAGAGCAATTGCTTCCTTCGGTCCAGTGCTTCCGTCAGTCCAAACATCAAGTGTAAGTTTGTCATAGTTTGCAACCTGGCCTACACGAGTGTTTTCCACCTGATAAGATAAACGGGAAACTGGCGTAAAGATTGAATCGATCGGAATCACGCCGATTGGCTGATCGTCTCTTTTGTTCGAATCAGCAGGAGTATACCCACGTCCTCTTTGTGCAGTAAGGCGAACTCGGAAACTCGCATTCTCACCAAGAGTCGCGATATGAAGATCCGGATTAAGGATTTCAACATCGCTGTCGTGTGTAATGTCAGCTGCTGTGACAGTTCCTTCACCCTGTACATCAATTTCAAGCGTCTTCTCTTCATCAGAGTAGATTTTCAATGCAAGCTTTTTAATGTGCAAGATTATCGTTGTAACATCTTCCACAACGCCTTCGATTGTCGAGAATTCGTGCAGTACACCATCTATCTGGATCGATGTTACAGCGGCACCAGGGAGTGAGGATAAGAGGATACGACGTAAGGAGTTACCCAGAGTTGTACCATATCCACGCTCAAGCGGCTCTACGACAAACTTACCAAATTTGGCATCGTCGCTGATTTCAACCGTTTCGATTTTTGGTTTTTCAATCTCGATCATTACTTAAAACCCTCCTTCAAAACGTCGAAACCTCGAATAGAATCATATGAGATTCCATCCGAAATTCCCCATTGTTTAGTCCCGTATGTGCTCAGGCAACGAGTCGGTGCATTAGTTTCATAAATAACTGTATCATAACCCATTATTGACAGGGACACAAATCTATACAAACAAATTACACGCGGCGACGTTTTGGTGGACGGCATCCATTATGAGGAACAGGAGTTACGTCTCTGATAGCTGTAACTTCAAGTCCGGCAGCTTGTAAAGCACGGATTGCAGCTTCACGGCCAGAACCTGGTCCTTTAACAGTTACTTCAAGAGTTTTAAGTCCGTGTTCGATTGAACCTTTAGCAGCTGTTTCAGCAGCCATTTGCGCAGCAAAAGGAGTAGATTTACGAGAACCTCTGAATCCTAGAGCTCCGGCACTTGACCAAGAAATAGCATTACCATGAGTATCAGTGATCGTAACGATCGTGTTGTTGAAAGTTGAACGAATATGAGCGATTCCTGACTCAATATTCTTTTTCACGCGACGTTTACGCGTGTTTTGTTTACGAGCAGCAGCCATTGTTTAGGTACCTCCCTTACTTATTTTTTCTTGTTAGCTACAGTACGACGCGGACCTTTACGAGTACGCGCATTGTTTTTAGAGTTTTGTCCGCGAACAGGCAAACCTCTGCGATGGCGGATTCCGCGGTAGCTTCCGATTTCGATCAGACGCTTGATGTTAAGAGAAACTTCACGGCGAAGGTCACCTTCTACTTTCAGTTTGTCAATAACATCACGGATTTTACCAAGTTCTTCTTCAGTAAGATCACGCACACGAGTATCTTCAGAAACACCAGCCTCTTTCAAGACTTGCTGAGCCGTTGTGCGGCCAATTCCGAAGACATATGTTAAAGAAATAACAACACGTTTGTCACGTGGGATATCTACACCAGCAATACGAGCCATTCTCTGGGCACCTCCTTATTAATTATCCTTGTTTTTGTTTATGCTTTGGATTTTCACAGATCACCATTACTTTTCCTTTTCTGCGGATAACTTTACATTTCTCGCAGATTGGTTTAACTGATGGTCTCACTTTCATGTGTTTCCAACCTCCTTCAGTTTCCGGAGTGCTTTATTTGTAACGGTACGTAATCCTGCCACGAGTTAAGTCATATGGAGATAATTCTACCGTAACTTTGTCTCCAGGTAAAATGCGAATGAAGTGCATGCGGATTTTACCAGATACGTGAGCCAAAACCGTATGGCCATTCTCGAGTTCAACTTTGAACATCGCGTTTGGCAGTGTTTCGACTATCGTACCTTCCACTTCAATTACATCGTCTTTCGCCATTCAAGTGTTCTCCCTTCTTCAAATCAGTAACTTGCTCTCTGACAAATTTCAAAAGAGAAAATCTCAGTTATCCGTTTGTCACACGCCCTGTTTCGTTTATACTGTTCTGAACTTCCGGAGATACGCAATCATAAAGGGTAAATGATTGATATTCTTTTTCTAAGGAGAATGAAATGTACGCTTTTCTCCGTCTGCTTTAGTACATGATGAAGAATCTTCATTCCGATGACAGCAGCTAGCCGGTTTTTCCTCCGACCAATTGTACTTCTACAATCTGCCCAGGTGCGGAATGAAAAACATGTGTCATGGAATTCATTTCATCATCTAGACTTTTGTCAGTATATCAAAACCCGTTTCCGTAATCGCAATCGTATGTTCAAAATGAGCACACTTTTTCCCATCTACCGTTACAACCGTCCAGTTATCAGTCAATGTTTTCACATACCGGCTGCCAGCGTTAACCATCGGTTCTATAGCGAGAACCATACCAGGCTTCAGCCTAGGTCCTTTGTTTGGCGGACCGTAATGAGGAATTTGCGGATCCTCATGCAAGTCTTGACCAACACCATGTCCGACATACTCCCTAACAACTGAAAACTGCTCATTTTCGACATACGTTTGTATTGCGTGGGAAATATTCGACAAACGTTCACCTGGTTTTGCTTCCTTCAAGCCTTTATATAAAGACTCCTCTGTCACTTCCAGCAGTCGTTTATCATCATCACTGATGTTTCCTACCGGATATGTCCAAGCAGAGTCACCATGATAACCATTTAATTTAGCACCGATATCAATGCTGATAATGTCACCGTCGCGCAAAACCCTTTTGCCGGGAATTCCGTGAACGAGTTCTTCATTAACTGATACACAGATGCTCCCGCGAAACCCATTATACCCCTTAAAAGATGGGATTGCACCCTGCTTCTCAATAAAACGTTCGGCAATTTGATCCAATTCTTTTGTCGAGATTCCTGGTTTAATGTGCTTTTTCAACTCTTCATGAGTCAAAGCCACGATTCGCCCTGCTTCCCGCATGATGCTAAGCTCACGAGGGGTCTTACAGATAATCATTTGCTCAATCCTCCAAGAAGCTCCTTCACATCTTTGTACACGTCATTAATGTCCTGCTGGCCATTGACGTTGACAAGATATCCTTTCTCGGAATAAAAATCGAGTAAAGGCTGAGTCTGCTTCATGTTGACCTCAAGCCGTTTTGAGACGGTTTCCTCATTATCATCTGCCCGTTGATAAAGGTCTCCTCCGTCTTTATCACAAACACCCGGCGTTTTCGGCGGATTGAAAACCAAATGATAGGTTGTGCCGCAAACACTGCAAATTCTGCGTCCAGTCAAACGTTCCATTAAAGAGTCTTTGTCTACTTTAATGTTAATGACATAATCAATCGGCTTGCCGTATTCCTCAAGAATGTCTTCAAGAGCTTCAGCCTGAGCGACTGTTCGCGGAAATCCGTCCAGAAGAAAACCTCTTTCACAATCATCTTTGCCGAGTCTTTCTTTGACAATGCCGATTGTGACTTCGTCCGGTACGAGCTCGCCTTTATCAATATAAGACTTTGCTTCGAGTCCAAGTGGTGTTTCTTCTTTCATAGCAACACGGAACATATCTCCCGTTGAGATATGAGGTATCCCATAATCCTCAACAATTCGTTCTCCCTGTGTGCCTTTACCGGCTCCAGGAAGTCCCATTAAGACTAAGTTCATTCGGATTTCCCCCGTCCTCTCTTATTTAGAGGAATGGTTAAAACCAGTCCTCTAATTTTTCATAAATCCTCGGTAATTACGTTTCACTAACTGGCTCTCCAGCTGCTTCATTGTCTCCAAGGCTACCCCGACGACAATTAACAAAGATGTTCCGCCAATCTGTGCACTTTGAGGCAATCCAGCGAATTGAATGAAAAAGATAGGAAGAATGGAAATCACGGCTAAGAATATAGAACCCACAAACGTAAGTCGATACAAAATGCTCGTAATTCTATCTTGAGTCATTTTCCCTGGACGAACCCCCGGGATATAGCCACCCTGTTTTTTAAGGTTATCAGCCATTTGTTCAGGGTTTACCTGCACAAAAGCATAGAAGTACGTAAAGGCGATAATTAATGCGACATAAACCGTCATGCCCACCGGATGTGTATTGTCAAAGTTGGCTTGAATCCACTTTGTCACATCGTTTGTTCCGAAAAATGACGCGATCGTACGCGGCGTAATAAGAAACGCAACAGCAAAGATTACCGGAATAACCCCTGCAGGATTCACTTTAAGCGGAAGGTGAGTTGACTGGCCTCCGCCAACAGGTGAACGACCTTGCCCTTTTGCATATTGAATCGCGATTTTGCGTACGGCCTGCTGAATGAAAATAACACCAACAATAACGGCTAAAATCGCAATCACCAGTAAGGCGATTTTTACAATATGAATAAACAGCTGATCGCTGCTGCCGACAAATTGAGTCTCATAAATCTGCCCAACAGTTTTCGGAATACTAGCCACAATCCCCGCGAAGATGATGATCGAAATTCCGTTACCTACTCCATTGGAAGTAATTTGTTCTCCCAGCCACATTAAAAAAGCAGTTCCTCCAGTGAGTACTAAAGCAATAATCAGATATGTCGATATGCCGGATTTTTCAATCAGCATACCGTTTGCCAGGTTGTTAAACCCGTATGACATACCTAACGCCTGGATAAAACCAAGCACAATCGTAAAATATCTCGTGAACTGAGCTAATTTACGGCGGCCGACTTCACCTTGCTTAGACCACTCAGTAAACTTCGGAACAACATCCATCTGAAGCAGCTGAATGATGATCGAAGCGGTGATGTAAGGCGTAATTCCCATCGCGAAGATAGAGAACTGATAAAGCGCACCGCCGCCAAATGTATTAAGGAGATCAAAAACCCCCATCGAACTTTGTGTCTGTAACGCCTGAGCATTAACATATGGCACAGGGATAAACGCACCTATGCGAAAGACGATAAGCATGAGTAATGTAAAAATGATTTTATTCCGAATATCACTCACACGCATAAAGTTGGAGATTGTCTTAAACAAGTTAGATCACCTCAGCTGTACCGCCAGCAGCTTCAACAGCTTCTTTCGCAGAAGCAGAGAATTTATTGGCTTTTACAGTTAATTTTTTCTCTAATTTACCGTTGCCAAGAATCTTTACTCCTGCATTAAGTTTGCTAATAACACCAGTCTCAAGAAGAAGTTCAGGAGTGACTTCCGTTCCTTCCGCAAAACCGTTCAATTTGTCTACATTCACAATCGCGTATTCCTTACGGTTGATGTTTGTAAAACCGCGTTTAGGAAGACGTTGGAATAAAGGCATTTGTCCCCCCTCGAATCCAGGGCGTACACCGCCGCCAGAACGAGCGTTTTGACCTTTGTGACCTTTACCAGCTGTTTTACCGTTACCAGAACCAATACCACGACCTACGCGATTGCGCACTTTGCGTGAACCTTCTGAAGGCTTTAATTCATGAAGTTTCATTAGGACACCTCCTTAGCCTATAGTTTATTTTTATTGTTCTTTAACAGAAACTAGATGAGATACTTTATTAATCATACCGCGGATCGCAGCGTTATCTTCATGAACGACAGTTTGGTTCGTTTTCTTTAAACCAAGTGTTCTTACAGTAACGCGCTGATCTTCCGGGCGACCGATTACACTGCGTTTGAGGGTAATTTCTAATTTAGCCATTAATGTTCCCTCCTTATCCTAACAGTTCTTCTACAGATTTTCCACGAAGCTTCGCAACCTCTTCGGCACGTTTAAGCTCACTTAAACCTTGAAGTGTTGCACGGATCATGTTGATCGGTGTGTTAGAACCTAAAGACTTAGAAAGGATATCAGCAACGCCAGCAAGCTCAAGTACCGCACGTACAGGGCCTCCAGCGATAACTCCAGTACCTTCAGAAGCAGGTTTCAACAAGATATTGCCTGCACCGAAACGTCCGATGATTTCGTGTGGAATCGTAGTTCCAACCATTGGTACTTCAATCAAATTCTTTTTCGCATCTTCAACAGCTTTGCGGATTGCTTCAGGTACTTCTTGTGCTTTACCAGTACCGAAACCTACGTGACCGTTTTTGTCACCGACAACGACTAGAGCTGCGAAACGGAAACGACGACCACCTTTAACAACTTTCGCTACGCGGTTAACCGTAACTAAGCGTTCTTCTAACTCTAATTTGCTTGGGTCAATACGACGCATAATCATGTGTCCCTCCTTTTTTTATTAAAATTTCAGTCCGGCTTCACGAGCTGCATCGGCCAGAGCTTTTACACGTCCATGGTATAAGTATCCGCCGCGGTCAAATACTACGTCAGAAACACCTTTCTCAGAAGCGCGTTTCGCAACGAGTTCACCGACTTTAGCAGCAGCAGCGCTGTCACCAGTGCTTTCCACGTTCAAATCTTTGTCGAGAGTAGAGGCACTAACAAGTGTAACGCCATTTACATCATCGATGATTTGAGCATAAATGTGTTTGTTTGAACGGAACACATTCAGACGAGGTCTTTCAGCTGTGCCTGAAAGTTTAGCACGAACACGAGCATGTCTTTTTTGACGAGCAGCATTTTTGCTAGTTTTCGTAATCATCCTAGGTCACTCCTTTCTTCACTTTAAGCGGTCTTACTTAGCAGATTTACCTTCTTTACGGCGAACAACTTCACCTTCGTAGCGAATTCCTTTACCTTTGTAAGGCTCTGGAGAACGTACAGCGCGGATGTTAGCAGCGATAGCTCCTACACGCTCTTTGTCTGTACCTTTTACAACTACTTTTGTTTGAGAAGGAACTTCAATTTCGATGCCCTCTTCAGGAACGATTTCAACAGGGTGAGAGTATCCAACGTTTAAAACAAGTTTGTTTCCGGATTTAGACGCACGGTAACCGACACCGACTAATTCCAAACCTCTTTCAAATCCTTTAGATACGCCTTCAACCATGTTTCCAAGCAGACTGCGAGTCGTACCATGCAACGCACGGTGCTCTTTATGATCAGAAGGACGAGTGACTGTAAGCACGTTGTCCTCAATTTTGATTTCCATATCAGGATGGAAAGTACGAGTTAATTCTCCTTTTGCTCCTTTCACAGCTACAGTGTTGCCTTCGTTCAGCGTTACTGTAACTTCAGAAGGGATCTCAAGCAGTTTCTTACCTACACGAGACATACTAAAACACCTCCATTCTTTGTTAAACTTCTTACCAAACGTATGCTAGAACTTCTCCACCAGCTTGTTTTGCACGGGCTTCTTTGTCCGTTAAAACACCTTGTGATGTAGAAATAATCGCGATTCCAAGACCGTTAAGTACGCGAGGTACTTCATTTGATTTAGCGTATACACGCAAACCTGGTTTGCTGATTCTTTTAAGACCAGTGATAACGCGCTCGTTGTTTTGTCCGTATTTCAAGAAAACGCGGATGATACCTTGTTTGCTGTCTTCTACGAACTCAACGTCACGAATGAAACCTTCACGCTTTAAAATGTCAGCAATTTCTCTTTTCAATTTAGAAGCAGGAATTTCAAGCTTCTCATGACGTACCATGTTTGCATTACGAATACGAGTCAGCATATCTGCAATTGGATCTGTCATAACCATTATATAATTACCTCCTTCCCTTTCTTGGGGATTACCAGCTGGCTTTTTTCACGCCAGGAATTTGTCCTTTATATGCAAGCTCACGGAAACAAATACGGCAAAGTTTAAATTTACGAATGACTGAGTGCGGACGTCCGCAGCGTTCACAGCGAGTGTACTCTTGCACTTTAAACTTTGGTGTACGTTGTTGTTTCGCAATCATTGACTTTTTAGCCACGATTTCGCCTCCCTTTCATTGATTATTTCTGGAACGGCATACCTACTAGAGTTAATAGCTCACGAGCCTCTTCGTCAGAGTTAGCAGTCGTTACGATAACGATGTCCATTCCGCGAACCTTTGTTACTTTATCGTAGTCAATTTCAGGGAAGATTAACTGTTCTTTGATACCGAGAGTGTAGTTTCCTCGACCGTCGAAAGATTTCTTAGAAATCCCGCGGAAGTCACGTACACGCGGTAAAGATACAGAAATAAGTTTATCAAGGAAATCATACATGCGCTCTCCGCGAAGAGTTACTTTCGCACCGATAGGCATTCCCTCACGAAGACGGAATCCAGCAATTGATTTCTTCGCACGAGTAACGACAGGTTTTTGACCTGCGATAAACGTTAATTCTTCAACAGCACTGTCGATTGCTTTCGCGTTTTGAACAGCATCACCAACACCCATGTTGATTACGATTTTTTCGATTTTCGGCACCTGCATAACAGAGTCGTAGTTGAACTTCGTCATTAAAGCAGGTGAAATTTCTTTATTGTACTTTTCTTTAAGGCGGTTCATGAGATAGACCTCCCTTCCTTTAAATACTATTTATCTAAAACTTGCCCAGATTTTTTAGCAATACGAACTTTTTTGCCATCTTCCACTTTGTATCCTACGCGAGTCACTTCACCTGTTTTAGGATCGAGCGGCATAACGTTTGATACATGAATTGGCGCCTCTTGATTAGAAATACCGCCTTGAGGGTTTGCTTGAGTCGGTTTAGAGTGTTTCTTCACCATGTTTACGCCCTCAACTAGAACGCGGTCCTTTTTAGGGAAAGCAGCAAGGATCGTACCTTGTTTGCCTTTATCTTTACCAGAGATAACCATTACTTTATCGCCTTTTTTCACATGCATCCTGATCGCACCTCCTTGAGTAAGGCATTTATTTCATTAGATAACTTCTGGAGCCAGAGAAACAATTTTCATGAAGTTGTTTTCACGTAATTCACGAGCAACCGGTCCGAAGATACGAGTTCCACGCGGGCTCTTGTCGTCACGGATGATAACACATGCATTCTCATCGAAGCTGATGTATGATCCGTCAGATCTGCGTGCTCCGCTTTTTGTACGAACGATAACAGCTCTTACGACTTCACCTTTTTTGACAACGCCTCCTGGTGTTGCTTGTTTAACCGTGCAAACAATTACATCACCAATGTTAGCCGTTTTACGTCCAGAACCGCCAAGAACTTTAATAGTAAGTACCTCACGCGCACCGGAGTTGTCAGCAACTTTTAAACGAGTCTCTTGTTGAATCATTATTTGTTACCTCCCTTCGGAAAAAAGAATTCCGAACTTTATTAGATAATAACAGCTTCTTCGACAACTTCAACTAGACGAAAACGCTTAGTTGCAGATAATGGACGAGTTTCCATGACCTTTACGATGTCTCCGATTTTAGCTTGGTTATTCTCATCATGTGCTTTTAATTTCTTTGAGTATTTTACGCGCTTACCGTAGATAGGATCCTTTTTGTATGTTTCAACAACAACAGTGATGGTTTTATCCATTTTGTCAGAAACAACACGGCCTTGGTAAACTTTGCGCTGGTTACGTTCGCTCATGCTCACGACCTCCCCTCAGTGATTATTTGTTAGCAGCAATTTCTCTTTCACGAATCACAGTTTTCATGCGCGCGATAGCTTTGCGCACTTCACGAATGCGAGCAGTATTTTCAAGTTGTCCTGTCGCTAATTGAAAGCGAAGATTGAAAAGTTCTTCTTTAAGAGACTTTACTTTTTGTTCAATTTCAGCAGTGGTAAGGTCACGAATTTCATTAGCTTTCATTTGATTCACCACCAATTTCTTCACGTTTTACGAACTTCGTTTTAATTGGCAATTTGTGAGATGCAAGACGAAGCGCTTCACGAGCTACCTCTTCAGACACACCAGAAATTTCAAATAAAACTTTGCCCGGTTTTACAACAGCTACCCAGCCTTCAGGAGCCCCTTTACCGGAACCCATCCGTACCTCAAGCGGTTTAGCAGTGTAAGGTTTTGAAGGGAAAATTTTAATCCAAACTTTACCGCCACGTTTCATGTAACGAGTCATCGCAATACGTGCAGCTTCGATTTGGCGGTTTGTGATCCAAGAAGCTTCAAGAGCCTGGATACCGTACTCACCAAAATGTACTTCAGTACCGCCTTTAGCGCGACCGCGCATTTTTCCGCGATGCTCTCTGCGATATTTAACGCGTTTTGGTAATAACATATTATTTTCCTCCTTCCTCAGTTTTCTTCTTAGTAGGAAGAACCTCTCCACGATAGATCCAGACTTTTACACCAAGCTTACCGTAAGTTGTGTCAGCTTCAGATGTTGCATAGTCGATGTCAGCACGTAAAGTGTGCAATGGAACAGTTCCTTCACTGTAGTATTCAGAACGAGCGATGTCAGCTCCGCCAAGACGGCCGGAAACCATTGTTTTCACACCTTGTGCTCCAGCACGCATAGTGCGTTGGATTTGTTGTTTCTGCGCACGGCGGAAAGAAATACGGTTTTCTAGTTGACGAGCGATGTTATCAGCTACAAGCTGAGCATCAAGATCTGCTCTTTTGATTTCAAGAATGTTAATGTGTACACGCTTGCCAGTAAGGCTGTTAAGGGCTTTACGAAGTGCTTCAACTTCAGAACCGCCTTTACCGATTACCATACCAGGCTTAGCAGTGTGGATCGTAATGTTAACGCGGTTTGCTGCGCGCTCGATTTCTACTTTAGAAACAGAAGCGTCAGAAAGGCGTTTGCTAATGAATTCACGAATTTTTAAATCTTCGTGCAGGAAGTCAGCGTAATCTTTACCAGCGTACCACTTAGATTCCCAATCACGAATGACTCCGATACGAAGACCGACTGGATTTACCTTTTGACCCACTACTTATCCCTCCTTCTTTTCTGATACAACGATTGTAATGTGGCTCGTACGTTTGTTGATTTGGCTCGCACGTCCCATAGCACGCGGGCGGAATCTTTTTAACGTTGGGCCTTCGTCAACAAATGCCTGAGAAATAACCAGATTGTTAGCGTCCATCTCGTAGTTGTGCTCAGCATTTGCGATAGCAGATTTTAAAACTTTTTCGATGATTGGAGAAGCAGCTCTCGGAGTTAGGTTCAAGATAGATACTGCTTCGCCTACTTGCTTACCTCGAATCAGGTCCATTACTAGACGTGCTTTACGAGGAGCAATACGGACTGTTCTTGCAACAGCTTTAGCTTGCATTTAAAAGCCTCCTCTCTTAGCGTCTTGTTTTTTTATCGTCACTGGCGTGGCCTTTGTAAGTACGAGTCGGTGCGAATTCGCCCAACTTGTGGCCTACCATGTCTTCAGAAATGAATACAGGCACGTGTTTACGTCCGTCATAGACTGCGATTGTGTGACCGATAAATTGTGGGAAAATAGTTGAACGGCGAGACCAAGTTTTTACAACTTGTTTCTTGTCCGTTTCATTTAATTTCTCGATTTTTGTCATCAAGTGTCCATCGACAAATGGTCCTTTTTTCAAGCTGCGAGCCATTTTGGAACCTCCCTTCGTGATTGCACTACGGTCCGAAAAGAACCGTAGACAACCCCGTTATTTATTTTTACGACGACGTACGATAAATTTATCAGATTTGTTCTTTTTCTTACGTGTTTTGAATCCAAGAGTCGGTTTGCCCCATGGAGACATTGGTGATTTACGTCCGATTGGCGCGCGACCTTCACCACCACCGTGCGGGTGATCGTTAGGGTTCATTACAGAACCACGAACTGTAGGGCGGATGCCTTTCCAGCGAGAGCGTCCTGCTTTACCAACGTTGATAAGTTCGTGCTGCTCGTTACCTACTTGACCGATAGAAGCGCGGCAAGCAGAAAGGATCATGCGAACTTCACCAGAGTTAAGACGTACAAGAACGTATTTGCCTTCTTTACCAAGAACCTGAGCAGATGTACCAGCTGAACGTACAAGCTGTCCGCCTTTACCAGGTTTTAATTCAATGTTATGCACAACTGTACCAACAGGGATGTTGATAAGCGGAAGTGCGTTACCTACTTTGATGTCAGCTTCAGGGCCGGACATGATTTCAGTACCTACTTGAATTCCTTTTGGTGCAAGAATGTAACGTTTTTCTCCGTCTACATAGTTGATTAGCGCGATGTTAGCTGAACGGTTTGGATCGTATTCAACTGTAGCAACGCGTCCAGGTATACCATCTTTATCGCGTTTGAAGTCGATAACACGGTATTGGCGTTTGTGTCCGCCACCTTGGTGACGTACAGTCAATTTACCTTGGTTGTTACGTCCGCCTTTCTTGTGAAGGGGCGCAAGCAAGGATTTTTCCGGCTGGTCAGTCGTGATTTCAGCAAAATCTGAAGTTGTCATGCCACGACGTCCGTTAGAGGTCGGTTTATACTTTTTAATCGCCATTTTGAATTTCCCTCCTTCTTTTTACAGATAATTAAGCTTCAAAAATTTCGATTTCTTTGCTGTCTGCAGTAAGTTTTACGATCGCTTTTCTGCGACGGCTAGTCATACCAGTATAGCGGCCGACACGTTTTGATTTCCCTTTGTAGTTCATGATGTTGACTTTGTCAACTTTCACTCCAAAGATACTTTCAACTGCATCTTTCACTTCTGTTTTATTAGCTCTTACATCAACTTCAAAAGTATATTTCTTTTCAGTCATTAAATCAGCAGAACGTTCAGTAATGACGGGGCGCTTAAGAACATCACGAGGATCTTTCATTATGCAAGCACCTCCTCTACTTTTTCAACCGCAGCTTTTGTAATCAGAAGCTTCTCGTGGTTGACAACGTCTAACACGTTGATTCCGTTAGCTTGAACAACTGTAACTCCAGGGATGTTGCGTGCAGAAAGAGATACTGCTTCGTTTGCATCCGCAGTTACGATTAAAGCTTTTTTCTCAACAGATAATCCTTTAAGGATAGCTGCCATTTCTTTTGTTTTAACCGTATCAAGAGTAAGATCTTCAAGAACAATAATGTTGTTGTCGTTCACTTTAGAAGACAATACTGATTTGATTGCCAAGCGGCGAACTTTTTTAGGTAATTTGTAAGAATAGCTGCGTGGTGTTGGGCCGAATACGACACCACCTCCGCGCCATTGCGGTGAACGGATTGAACCTTGACGGGCACGACCTGTACCTTTTTGACGCCATGGTTTGCGACCTCCGCCGCGTACTTCAGAACGATTTTTTACTTTGTGAGATCCTTGACGTAAGGAAGCTCTTTGCATAAGAATAGCGTCGAATACTACGCTCTCATTTGGCTCAATTCCAAATACAGAAGCGTTTAATTCGATATCACCAGCAGTAGAACCGTTTTGGTTGTATAATGCTACTTTTGGCATGATCAATTTCCTCCTTTCCTAAGAGACTTATTTAGATTTAACAGCACTTTTTACAGTGATTAAAGCTTTTCTCGCACCAGGTACGTTACCTTTAATCAGAAGAAGATTGCGCTCAGCATCAACTTTTACGACTTCAAGGTTTTGGACAGTGATTTGATCTCCGCCCATGCGTCCAGGTAATAGTTTACCTTTGAATACACGGTTAGGATCTACAGGTCCCATTGAACCAGGACGACGGTGGTAGCGTGAACCGTGAGACATAGGTCCGCGAGATTGTCCGTGGCGCTTGATTGCACCTTGGAAACCTTTACCTTTAGATACTCCTGTTACATCTACGATTTCTCCTGCAGAGAAAATTTCAACCTTGACTTCCTGACCAATTTCATACGCATCCATATCCACGCCGCGTAATTCTTTAACGAAGCGCTTAGGAGCAGTTTCCGCTTTTGCAACGTGTCCTTTTTCCGGTTTGTTTGAAAGCTTTTCACGCTTATCGTCAAAACCAAGCTGGATCGCTTCATAGCCATCATTTTCAGCTGTTTTCTTTTGAAGAACAACGTTTGGAGCTGCTTCAATAACAGTTACCGGGATAAGATCACCGTTTTCTGCGAATACTTGCGTCATACCAATTTTTCTTCCTAAGATTCCTTTGGTCATTCGTCACACCTCCTATTAAGATCATTCTATATTTTAGAATTAAAGTTTGATTTCGATATCGACACCAGATGGTAAGTCTAATCGCATGAGAGCATCAACAGTTTGTGGTGTTGGGTTCACAATATCGATTAAACGTTTATGTGTACGCATTTCAAATTGCTCACGAGAATCTTTGTATTTGTGCACCGCACGAAGGATTGTGTAAACTGATTTTTCAGTTGGCAACGGGATCGGACCAGATACGCTGGCACCAGAACGTTTTGCCGTTTCAACAATCTTCTCTGCAGATTGATCAAGGATTCTATGATCATATGCTTTTAAACGAATACGAATTTTTTGTTTTGCCATTATTTTCCCTCCTTTTCGCCTACATCACGTTAGACAGTTCTCCGTGAGAAAAACCTGATCACCTTGCCATGGCAAAGCGGCCGGGTGTGTCAGCAACCTCTCACTTCATCGCAGTCAAAGACCAACATACACTATTATACAGAAAATAGACGCATGTTGCAAGGTTTATTTAAAGAACCTTGTGGTTTTCACACTTTGATTATTATACAGGTGATGCCATGATTAATCAAGGATATGCCTGTTTTCTTTCAGAGATGGAAAGATGCGAATCGGCTGACAACTTCAGCAAAGCGATCCGGCTCTTCCAAGTGAGGCGAATGGGCTGAGTTTTCAAACCAGTGCCATTCTTTATAGGGAGCTTCAACCTTCTGATAATATTCGTAAGATATCGTTCCCGGCACCGTCAAATCGAATCTTCCTGACATAAAACAGCACGGTATTTCAATAGAAGAAACTGATTGCCCGGCATCAAAGAAAATGAGATCTTCCCACAAATGTTTCAGGCTGAACATCTGTCCCCGCGCGGCTAAGAAGCTCCCTCTCACACCGTACGGTTCACCAAACAGCATTCGTCCGCCTGCTTTAAGGGCGCCGATCGGATTATGGGTAAAGCCTCCTCCCTTCATCTCGATACAAAGCAGAAACAATGAGCGCTGAAGCTGGCTGTTCCATGGAGGTGCACCGATAAAGCGCAGCGTCTTTTGTAGCAGGCGGTGTTTGCGCTCCTCGCTCCAATCCGTCAGCAGCCGGTAGGCTTCCGTTTCTTCCTTTTGGATATTTACAACCTGACTGATACCGATATACCCATCATACAAATCAGGTCTCTCTTGAAGAACATGAAGCGCCAACACTGATCCCCACGAATAGCCGGCGATATATATTTTTTGCCTGTTGAATTGCTTGCATAAGCGTTCGGTCAAATGAATGGTGTCAGCTGTCAGCTGATCCAAAGTCATAGACGAGCCCGGAATTTCATTTGAATATGAAAGTCCCGCCCCTCTCTGATCCCAGTTCACAACAGTGAAATGCTTTTCCAGCTCGCTCTGGTACTTTCTCGCATAGCCGATTTGAGGCGTGCCGGGCCCGCCGTGCAAAAACAAAAGCAGCGGATTGCTCTTGTCATCACCATTAATCATAATGGTCTGTTCACTGTCGTTAATCAGCAGTTGCTGAAGCATTGAAATCCGTTTTGTCTTGAAGTTATCAATCATCGCTCTGCTCCTAAATTTTGTATAACTTCTATTATACATTGAATCAGCCGGGAAACAAAAAAACGAGGCCCCGCATGGGACCCCGTATTAATGAACGAGTCGATTACTCAGTGATTGTAGAAACAACGCCTGAACCAACTGTACGTCCGCCTTCACGAATAGAGAAACGAGTTCCTTCTTCGATAGCGATTGTAGAGATAAGTTCAACGATCATTTCAGTGTTATCTCCAGGCATAACCATTTCTACGCCTTCTGGAAGATTGATGATACCAGTTACGTCAGTTGTACGGAAGTAGAACTGAGGACGGTAGTTAGAGAAGAATGGAGTATGACGTCCACCCTCTTCTTTAGAAAGAACGTAAACTTCAGCTTTGAATTTGCTGTGTGGAGTGATTGTACCTGGTTTAGCAAGTACTTGACCACGTTGGATGTCTTCACGAGCTACACCGCGAAGAAGTGCACCGATGTTGTCTCCAGCTTCAGCATAGTCAAGAAGCTTACGGAACATTTCAACACCTGTAACAGTTGTTTTGCTGTTTTCTTCTTGAAGACCGATGATTTCAACTTCGTCACCGACTTTAACTTGTCCGCGTTCTACACGGCCAGTAGCAACTGTACCACGACCAGTGATTGAGAATACGTCCTCAACTGGCATCATGAATGGTTTTTCAGTGTCGCGTTCTGGAGTTGGGATGTACTCGTCAACTGCAGCCATAAGTTCAAGAATTTTTTCTTCGTACTCAGCGTCGCCTTCAAGAGCTTTAAGAGCAGAACCCTTAACAACTGGTACATCATCACCAGGGAAGTCGTATTCGCTAAGAAGATCGCGAACTTCCATTTCAACAAGCTCAAGAAGCTCTTCGTCGTCTACCATGTCGCATTTGTTAAGGAATACTACGATGTATGGTACACCAACGTTTTTAGAAAGAAGGATGTGCTCACGAGTTTGTGGCATTGGGCCATCAGCAGCAGATACTACAAGGATAGCTCCGTCCATTTGCGCAGCACCAGTGATCATGTTTTTAACATAGTCAGCGTGTCCTGGGCAGTCAACGTGTGCATAGTGACGAGTGTCAGTTTCGTACTCAACGTGTGCAGTAGAGATTGTGATACCGCGCTCACGTTCTTCTGGAGCACCATCAATTTGATCGTACGCCATAGCTGTACCTTTACCAGATTTCTTATGAAGTACTGTTGAGATAGCAGCAGTTAATGTTGTTTTACCATGGTCAACGTGTCCAATTGTACCGATATTGGCATGTGATTTGGAACGGTCGAATTTTTCTTTAGCCATTCTAAAATCCTCCTTAAGAGCTTTTAATTAGTAATGTATAGAGTGATAGAAAGTGAAAGCAAGCTCTCACTTCCTCATCTTACAATAGTAGTTATACTTGAGTTAAGTGGCAAAATCAATTATTCGCCTTTATTTTTTTTGATAATTTCTTCAGCGATGCTCTTCGGCACTTCTTCGTAGTGATCCATGAACATTGTGAACGTACCGCGTCCTTGCGTGTTAGAACGAAGGGCAGTAGCGTAACCGAACATTTCAGCAAGAGGTACCATCGCACGCACAACTTGAGCGTTACCGCGAGCTTCCATACCTTCTACGCGTCCGCGACGAGAAGTAACATCACCCATGATGTCTCCCATGTATTCTTCAGGAATAACAACTTCAACTTTCATGATTGGTTCAAGAAGAACTGGGTTACATTTGCTGACTGCATTTTTCAATGCCATAGAAGCAGCGACTTTAAACGCCATTTCGTTTGAGTCAACATCATGGTAAGATCCATCAAAAAGTTTCGCCTTGATGTCGATTAGCGGGAATCCGGCTAGGACACCATTTTCAAGAGAGTCTTCAAGACCTGCTTGTACGGCTGGGATGTATTCACGAGGAACAACACCACCGACGATTGCGTTTTCGAATTCAAAGCCAGCGCCTTCTTCGTTCGGTTCAAATTCGATCCAAACGTGACCGAACTGACCGCGTCCGCCTGATTGACGTACGAATTTACCTTCAACTTTTGCACCGGTACGGAATGTCTCACGGTACGCAACTTGAGGAGCACCAACGTTAGCTTCAACTTTGAACTCACGCTTCATACGATCAACAATGATATCAAGGTGAAGCTCACCCATACCAGAGATGATTGTTTGACCCGTTTCAGGGTTTGTTTGTGTACGGAATGTAGGATCTTCTTCAGCAAGTTTCGCTAAAGCGATACCCATTTTATCTTGGTCAGCTTTTGATTTAGGCTCAATCGCTACGTCGATAACAGGCTCTGGGAATTCCATTGATTCAAGGATTACAAGATCCTTCTCATCACATAGAGTATCTCCAGTAGAAGTATCTTTTAGACCTACAGCAGCTGCGATGTCTCCAGCGTAAACAGTAGAGATCTCTTCACGGCTGTTAGCGTGCATTTGAAGGATACGTCCTACGCGCTCACGCTTGCCTTTTGTAGAGTTCTTTACATATGAACCGGAATCAAGTGTACCGGAATATACGCGGAAGAATGTCAGCTTACCGACATAAGGGTCAGTCATAACTTTAAATGCAAGTGCAGAGAATGGCTCTTCATCAGAAGAATGACGAACGATCTCTTCATCTGTGTCAGGACGTACACCTTTGATTGCAGCAACATCAGTTGGCGCAGGAAGGTAGTCAAGAACAGCATCAAGTACAAGCTGAACACCTTTGTTTTTGAAAGCAGATCCAACAAGTACAGGGTAGAATTCAACATTCAGTGTACCTTTACGGATAGCAGCTTTCAGTTCAGGAATAGTGATTTCTTCACCCTCAAGGTACTTTTCCATAAGCTCTTCATCAAGCTCAGCTACAGCTTCAATCAGGCTGCTGCGAAGCTCTTCAGCTTGCTCTTTGTACTCTTCAGGGATTTCTTTTGCATCTGAACGAGTTCCAAGGTCATCTTCATAGAAATACGCAACGTTTTCTACTAAGTCGATGATACCTTCGAAGTTGTCTTCAGCACCGATCGGCAATTGAATTGCGTGAGCGTTAGCTTGAAGACGGTCTCTCAGAGTGCCTACAGAGTAAAGGAAGTCTGCGCCGATTTTGTCCATTTTGTTGACAAATACGACACGCGGTACTCCGTAAGTTGTTGCTTGACGCCATACTGTTTCTGTTTGAGGCTCAACACCTGATTGAGCATCAAGTACGGCAACCGCACCATCAAGTACACGAAGTGAACGTTCAACTTCAACTGTGAAGTCTACGTGTCCCGGTGTATCGATGATGTTTACACGGTAACCTTTCCACTGTGCAGTTGTTGCTGCAGAAGTGATTGTGATTCCGCGTTCTTGCTCCTGCTCCATCCAGTCCATTTGCGAAGCACCTTCGTGAGTTTCGCCAATTTTGTGGATACGGCCTGTGTAGAACAAGATCCGTTCTGTAGTAGTCGTTTTACCGGCATCGATGTGAGCCATGATCCCGATATTACGAGTTTTTTCTAAGGAGAACTCTCTTGCCATTGGGTAATTTCTCCTTCCTTATTAGGGAATTGTAGTTTTGATTATATAAATCCTACCAGCGGTAGTGAGCGAATGCTTTGTTCGCTTCTGCCATCTTGTGAGTGTCTTCACGTTTCTTAACGGCAGCACCAGTGTTGTTAGCTGCATCAAGAATTTCGTTAGCCAGGCGCTCTTCCATTGTTTTTTCTCCGCGAAGACGCGCATAGTTAACCAACCAGCGAAGACCAAGAGTTGTACGGCGTTCAGGACGAACTTCTACAGGCACTTGGTAGTTAGCTCCACCTACACGGCGTGCTTTTACTTCAAGTACAGGCATGATGTTTTTCAATGCTTGTTCGAAAACCTCCATTGCATCATTGCCAGTGCGTTCTTTAATGATATCGAATGACTTGTATAGGATTGTTTGAGATTTACCTTTTTTACCGTCGATCATCATTTTGTTGATCAGGCGGGATACAAGCTTAGAGTTGTAAAGCGGATCAGGTAAAACGTCTCTTTTTGCTACAGGACCTTTACGTGGCATCTGAATATCCTCCCTTCATAGTTTTAATGATTTATTTGATTACTTTGCTTTAGGGCGTTTAGTACCGTATTTAGAACGGCCTTGCGCACGGTTTTCAACTCCGGCAGTATCAAGCGCACCACGAACGATGTGGTAGCGTACCCCCGGTAAGTCTTTTACACGTCCGCCGCGGATCAGTACAACGCTGTGCTCTTGCAGGTTGTGACCGATACCAGGAATGTAGGCAGTAACCTCGATTCCGTTAGTCAAACGAACACGAGCATATTTACGAAGTGCTGAGTTCGGTTTTTTCGGTGTCATTGTACCCACACGAGTACATACCCCGCGTTTTTGTGGAGAAGATACGTTAGTGTGCTCTTTTTTAAAGCTGTTGTATCCTTTGTTTAGTGCAGGTGACTTAGAGTTTTCAACTTTGCTCACGCGTCCCTTGCGAATTAGCTGATTAATTGTAGGCATGTTGTGTTCCTCCCTTCATTACGTTTTATAACCCACATACCCAGGTGGTTCATCATTAGGCAAAAAACAATGTCTTTACACAAGATTGAAATCTTATATAAAAACAAAAAGTACGCTATAACATAATGGCAACAGCTGCTGCTCCCACTTCAATTCCGCAGGCTTTGCCGAGCTTTTTCATGGAATCCACCATACAGACAGCGATGTTTTGGTTCTTTGCAAGCTGGATAACGCCAGCCGTAAGAACTGAATCCGCGTCTTTTGCCACGACGACTTCCTTCACTGAACCTCGTTTCAGAGCTTTCACTGTTTGCTTCGTACCAATAATAATTGATTTGGCCTGTGATACTTTATCATAAGACATAAACATATCCTCCAAAGTAACAGGTTTTATTTCGAGCACCTTGGTTATATTATCACTCTGCGGGACGGATGTCAACATCGTATGACATTTTTTAGTGCAGTCCGCCGCAAGAATAAATGTAATACTGAGGAAAGGCTGTCGAAACAGCCTTCCCGCAGCAGTTTATGTTATTCAGCCGGAACCATATCTTCCGCAGGCTGAACGTTTGAAACAGGTTTTACTTTTCTGTAATTCATCATACCGGTACCGGCCGGAACCAGTTTACCGATGATAACATTCTCTTTCAGGCCGAGAAGTTCATCACGCTTGCCTTTAATCGCAGCATCTGTAAGAACGCGTGTTGTTTCTTGGAATGATGCGGCAGACAAGAATGAATCTGTCTCAAGTGAAGCTTTCGTGATACCGAGAAGGACAGGACGGCCTGTAGCAGGTCGATTGCCTTCAAGCAGCACTTTTTTGTTCGCTTCTGTGAATTGGTGAATATCAAGCAATGTGCCAGGAAGAACATCAGTATCTCCGGCATCGATCACACGGACTTTGCGAAGCATCTGGCGAACCATTACTTCTACGTGTTTATCGCCGATTTCAACCCCCTGCATACGGTAAACCTTCTGAACCTCATGCAGAAGATATTCCTGAACCGTTGTCAGGTCAGTGACTTTAAGAAGTTCTTTCGGATCGATAGAACCTTCTGTCAGGACTTGGCCGCGGGTAATCTGATCACCCTCAGCCACTTTCAGGCGTGAGTTGTAAGGTGCCGTGTATGAACGTGTCTCAACAGCGCCCTGAACAACAATTTCCTGCTGTTTGTCGCGGACTTCATTGATTTCGGCAATTGTACCGTCAATTTCAGAAATCGTCGCTTGACCTTTCGGATTATGCGCTTCGAAAAGCTCTTGGATACGCGGAAGACCTTGTGTGATATCGTCTCCGGCAACCCCGCCTGTGTGGAACGTACGCATTGTTAACTGTGTTCCAGGCTCACCGATAGATTGGGCGGCGATAATGCCTACTGCTTCGCCGACTTCAACGTCGGTTCCGGTTGCAAGGTTTCGTCCGTAGCATCGTTTACATACACCATGAGGAGTGTTACATGTAAACGCAGAACGGATCCACACTTCTTCGATTCCTGCTTCAACGATTTCCAGCGCTTTATCTTCATCGATCAATTCGTTTTCGTTAATGAGCACAGCACCCGTTTCAGGATGTTTGATCTGTTTTCTGGCGAAACGTCCGATCAGACGCTCTTCCAGACGCTCGATGATTTCCGTACCTTCTTTAAGCGGTTTTGCAAGAATACCGCGGTCAGTTCCGCAATCTGTTTCACGAATGATAACATCCTGCGCAACATCAACAAGACGGCGTGTCAGGTAACCTGAGTCAGCTGTTTTCAGGGCGGTATCGGCAAGACCTTTACGCGCACCGTGAGTGGAGATAAAGTACTCCAATACTGTCAGACCTTCACGGAAACTTGATTTGATCGGCAATTCAATGATTCGTCCAGCCGGGTTGGCCATCAGACCCCGCATACCCGCAAGCTGCGTAAAGTTAGATGCGTTACCACGGGCTCCTGAATCACTCATCATGTAAATCGGGTTGACTTCGTCTAATGATTTCATCAGTTTGCCTTGGATAACGTCCTTCGCTGAACTCCAAATTGAAATAACTCTTTCATAACGTTCTTCTTCAGTGATTAAACCGCGTCTGAACTGTTTCATGATATTATCAACTTTGCTCTGTGCTTCTTCAAGAATTTCCTGCTTATCATCGAGAACGACGATATCAGAAACCCCTACTGTGATGCCGGCTTTCGTTGAATATCTGAAACCGAGGTTTTTCATGCGGTCAAGCATTTTAGACGTTTCCGTGATATGGAATCGTTTAAAGATTTCCGCGATGATTTTACCCAGAATACCTTTTTTAAACGGTGCGTTGATCGGCTGCTCTGCAATCACAGCTTTTACGTCAGCACCTTTATCTAAGAAGAAACGGTCAGGTGTTTTCTCTTCAATGTTGCTCTTCGACGGCTCATTCATGTAAGGGAATGACTCAGGAAGAATTTCATTGAAGACCAGCTTACCGACTGTTGTAATTAACAGTTTTGAACGTTGCTCATCCGTAAATGTCACATTCTTCAGGGAGTTCGCCGCAACGGCTACTCTCGTATGAAGGTGAACATATCCGTTTTGATAAGCAAGAAGCGCTTCGTCCGTATTTTTGAAGACCATGCCTTCGCCGACTGCTCCGGCGCGCTCAAGCGTCAGGTAGTAGTTTCCTAATACCATATCCTGAGACGGCGTAACAACCGGTTTACCATCTTTAGGGTTCAAGATGTTTTGAGCCGCAAGCATCAGAATGCGCGCCTCAGCTTGAGCCTCAGCTGATAAAGGTACGTGAACCGCCATTTGGTCACCGTCAAAGTCAGCGTTATAAGCTGTACATACTAACGGGTGAAGACGGATGGCGCGTCCTTCAACAAGCGTAGGTTCGAAAGCCTGGATACCTAATCTGTGAAGCGTAGGGGCACGGTTCAGTAAGACCGGATGCTCCTTAATGACAGATTCAAGTACATCCCATACTTCAGGCTGCACGCGTTCGATTTTGCGTTTTGCGCTCTTGATATTGTGAGCAAGACCTTTTTCAACAAGCTCTTTCATAACGAATGGCTTGAAGAGCTCAAGCGCCATTTCCTTCGGCAATCCGCACTGATACATTTTCAGGTGCGGACCTACGACGATAACGGAACGTCCTGAGTAGTCTACACGTTTACCGAGAAGGTTCTGACGGAAACGCCCTTGTTTCCCTTTCAGCATATGAGAAAGAGATTTGAGCGGACGGTTACCCGGTCCGGTAACCGGACGGCCGCGGCGTCCGTTGTCAATCAGAGCATCGACTGCTTCCTGAAGCATACGTTTTTCGTTCTGAACGATGATGCTAGGAGCACCGAGGTCTAACAGACGTTTTAAACGGTTGTTACGGTTGATGACACGACGGTAAAGGTCGTTCAGGTCAGACGTTGCGAAACGTCCGCCGTCAAGCTGAACCATCGGTCTTAACTCAGGCGGAATAACCGGAAGCACATCGAGGATCATCCAAGACGGCTTGTTTCCTGAATTACGGAAGGCTTCAAGCACTTCAAGGCGTTTGATCGCACGCGTACGGCGCTGTCCTTGAGAGGTTTTCAGCTCTTCTTTTAACATATCAACTTCTTTGACGAGGTCGATGTCCTGCAGAAGTTTATTAATGGCTTCCGCACCCATAGAGGCTTGGAATTTGTTTCCGTACTTATCCAGATACGCACGGTATTCCTTTTCAGATAAAAGCTGTTTCTTTTCGAGCGGTGTATTGGCCGGGTCAGTTACGACGTAAGAAGCAAAGTAAATGACTTCTTCCAGCGCACGCGGTGACATATCCAATACAAGACCCATACGGCTCGGAATACCTTTGAAATACCAAATGTGAGAAACCGGGGCAGCCAGTTCAATATGCCCCATTCTCTCACGACGGACTTTAGCCCGCGTTACTTCAACTCCGCAACGGTCACAAACTACGCCTTTATAACGAACCCGCTTGTACTTGCCGCAATGACATTCCCAGTCCTTAGTCGGTCCGAAAATGCGTTCGCAGAACAGGCCGTCCTTTTCAGGTTTCAACGTACGATAGTTTATCGTTTCAGGCTTTTTCACTTCACCAAAAGACCATGAACGGATTTTATCCGGTGAAGCAAGACCGATGTTCATATACTCAAAATTGTTCACATCTAGCAAGGGGCCTACCTCCCTTTTTATCTTCGGATTAACCGATGTCACTTGCCTTTATCAATCAGAGACTATTCTTTAGTTACTGCGTCACGTTCAACGTCTGGAGATGCTGTTTCTTCCGGCGCTTCATCACCTGATAATGCAAGGCCGTCAGCTTGTTTCGCATCTTCTTCGTCTTCTAGATCTCTCATTTCTATTTCTTCTTCATCACTTGAGAGGATTTTTACATCCATACCTAAGCTTTGAAGCTCTTTGATCAATACTTTGAATGATTCCGGAACACCAGGCTCTGGAACATTATCGCCTTTGACGATGGCTTCATATGTTTTCACACGTCCGACCACGTCATCAGACTTCACAGTCAGGATTTCTTGAAGCGTGTAAGCTGCGCCGTAAGCTTCAAGCGCCCAAACCTCCATCTCACCGAAACGCTGTCCGCCGAATTGGGCTTTACCGCCGAGAGGCTGCTGCGTAACAAGTGAGTAAGGGCCTGTAGAACGGGCATGAAGTTTATCATCAACCATGTGTGCCAGTTTGATCATGTACATGATTCCGACAGATACACGGTTGTCGAACGGTTCTCCCGTACGGCCGTCATAAAGAACTGTTTTGGCGTCTCTTGACATGCCTGCTTCTTCAAGTGTTTCCCACACGTCTTCTTCACGCGCGCCGTCAAATACAGGTGACGCGATGTGAATGCCGAGGTAGCGGGCAGCCATACCCATGTGAAGTTCTAATACCTGACCGATATTCATACGGGATGGTACACCCAGCGGGTTAAGCATGATATCGATCGGCGTGCCGTCAGGAAGGTAAGGCATATCTTCTTCAGGAAGAATCTTCGAGATAACCCCTTTGTTTCCGTGACGTCCGGCCATTTTATCCCCTTCAGAAATCTTACGTTTCTGAACGATATATACGCGTACAAGCTGGTTCACGCCCGGAGGAAGTTCGTCTCCGTCTTCACGGTTGAAGACTTTTACGTCGTGGATAATTCCGCCGCCGCCATGAGGCACACGGAGAGAAGTATCACGGACTTCACGCGCTTTTTCTCCAAAGATTGCATGCAGAAGGCGCTCTTCAGCCGTAAGCTCAGTTACACCTTTAGGCGTTACTTTACCTACGAGAAGGTCTCCGTCGTTGACTTCCGCACCGATACGGATAATTCCGCGGTCATCAAGGTTGCGAAGCGCATCTTCCCCTACGTTTGGAATATCGCGGGTGATCTCTTCCGGTCCAAGCTTTGTATCACGTGCTTCTGATTCATATTCTTCAATGTGAATAGATGTGTATACATCATCTTTCACAAGACGTTCACTCATGATGATGGCATCCTCATAGTTATAACCATCCCATGTCATGAAGCCGACCATTACGTTGCGGCCGAGAGCAAGCTCACCCAGCTCCATTGAAGGGCCGTCAGCAAGGATTTCTCCTTTGACTACTTCATCACCGACACTGACGATCGGACGCTGGTTGTAGCACGTACCTTGGTTGGAGCGGACAAATTTCAGCAAGCTGTACTTATCCAGGTTGCCTTTTACTTTTTGACCGTCAATTTCTTCATAGCGGCGCACCCATACGTTTTTCGCTTCCACCCGTTCAACGATACCAGGGTGTTTACAAATAACGGCTGCACCGGAGTCTTTACCGGATACGTATTCCATACCCGTTCCGACGATCGGAGCTTCCGGCTGCATCAAAGGCACAGCCTGACGCTGCATGTTCGCTCCCATGAGGGCGCGGTTCGAGTCATCGTTTTCCAAGAACGGAATACATGCTGTCGCAGCAGATACAACCTGTTTAGGAGATACGTCCATGTAATCCACGCGGTTGCGGGCTACAACGGTGTTTTCCCCTCTGAAACGGGCTACGATGCTGTCATCCAAGAAAGAACCGTCATCGCTCAGCTTAGCGTTCGCTTGGGCTACGACATAGTTATCCTCTTCATCAGCAGTCAGGTAGTCGATTCTAGGCGTTACTTTTCCTGTTTCAGGATCAACGCGGCGGTATGGCGTCTCAATGAAACCAAAGCGGTTTACTTTCGCAAATGATGACAATGAGTTGATCAAACCGATGTTCGGGCCCTCAGGCGTTTCAATCGGACACATACGTCCATAGTGAGAGTAGTGAACGTCACGTACTTCCATACCTGCACGCTCACGCGTCAAACCGCCCGGTCCGAGAGCTGACAGACGGCGTTTATGCGTCAATTCAGCAAGCGGGTTCGTCTGATCCATGAATTGAGAAAGCTGTGAGCTTCCGAAGAACTCTTTAATAGACGCAATAACAGGTCTGATGTTAATCAGCTGCTGCGGCGTGATTGTGTTTGTGTCTTGAATTGACATTCTTTCACGTACGACACGTTCCATCCGGCTTAAACCGATACGGAATTGGTTTTGCAGGAGTTCACCTACAGAACGCAGACGGCGGTTTCCGAGATGGTCGATATCATCAGTGTCGCCCACTCCGTGCAGGAGGTTGAAGAAGTAGCTGATAGAAGAAATAATATCAGCAGGCGTAATGTTTTTAATCGCCTCTTCAATGTAAGCATTGCCGATCACGTTGATCGTCTGCTCTCCTTCTGCATCAGTAGGAGCATAGATTTTAATGGATTGAAGCATCACTTCATCCTCGACTACGCCGCCGTTAGGATAAAGTTTTCTGAAGCCGATTCCATTTTCTAAGTATGGCAGTACTTTATCAAGTGTTCTTCTGTCAAGAATCTGCCCTTTTTCAGCGAGAATTTCACCGGTTTCAGGATCCACCAGTGTCTCTGCAAGGCGCTGGTTAAACAGGCGGTTCTTGATATGAAGCTTTTTATTAATTTTATAGCGTCCTACATTCGCAAGGTCGTATCGCTTCGGATCGAAGAAACGGGAATCCAGCAAGCTCTTTGCGTTTTCTACTGTAGGCGGCTCTCCGGGACGAAGGCGCTCATAGATTTCAAGAAGCGCTTTGTCACTGTTTTCAGTGTTGTCCTTATCCAGTGTATTGCGGAGATATTCGTTCTCTCCAATGAGATCGAGAATCTCTTGGTCGGAACCGAAGCCGAGAGCACGCAAAAGAACCGTAACCGGCAACTTACGTGTGCGATCAATGCGGACATACACAACATCTTTCGCATCAGTTTCGTATTCTAACCATGCGCCACGGTTTGGAATGACAGTCGCGGTAAAACCTTTTTTACCGTTTTTGTCTACTTTACCACTGAAATATACACTTGGAGACCGAACAAGCTGAGATACGATAACACGTTCTGCACCGTTGATGATAAAAGTACCGGTATCTGTCATAATAGGGAAATCACCCATGAAGACATCCTGGTCTTTTACCTCTCCAGTTTCTTTGTTAATTAAACGAACCTTCACTCTTAGCGGAGCTGAGTAAGTCACATCACGTTCTTTTGACTCTTCAACGGGATACTTAGGATCTCCTAAACTGTAGTCAATGAACTCAAGAGAGAGGTTACCAGTGAAATCCTCAATTGGTGATATGTCTTGAAACATCTCTCTAAGACCCTCATCAAGAAACCACTGATAAGAAGAGGTTTGAATTTCAATGAGATTTGGTAATTCTAACACTTCGCTAATGCGAGCATAGCTTCTGCGCTGGCGGTGTCGTCCATACTGAACTAGTTGACCTGTCAACTGATTCACCCCTCAAATCATGCGTATTATATGTGTAATAAGCATCCCTTACAATGAAGAAATACTTTTACAAGACAAAAGAAAAAAGGGTTTCTAATTAAGAAAACCACATCCAAAAACAAATACCGATTTTATTAGCATTTCCATGTTTGTATAATTTATACATGCACTATGATTATTCAGCATATCATGCAAAATATATACATTGGCATTTTACAAAATTAACATAGCTGAAAATTCAAGTCAAACTTTTTTTGCTTTTATGATATAATAGCCTTTCTTTTTTTGAACAACAGAAACTTCGTCAAAAAGTTCCTTCAGTTTTTCAACGGCAGAAGGCCCGCCCTGTTTTTTCTGTATAACGATCCACAATTCACCTGAAGCCCTTAAATGCTCAGCGCTTTTTTCAAAAATGGCATGGACAACTTTTTTTCCGGCGCGGATTGGGGGGTTTGTAATAATCGAAGCAAATGTTTGAGCAGAATCAATATTTGAAAATAAATCACTCTGATAAATCCGAACGTTTTTTATTCCGTTTTTTTCTGCATTTTCATTTGACAGCTCTACGGCTCTTTCATTCACGTCAATCATGTGCACGGTCCGGTCTGTAAATTCACCGGCAAGCGACAGACCGATCGGCCCGTAGCCGCAGCCTGCATCCAAGAAGTCACCGTCAATTTCAGGCTCTTCAAACGCTTCAATTAAGACACGTGAACCGAAATCAACTTCCTTTTTCGAGAAAACGCCGCTGTCACTTGTGAATGTATAAGATCTGTTCCGCAGTGTAAATGACCATGTCTGTTTATCGCTTTTAACTGAAGGTTTTTCTGAATAATAGTGTTCACTCATTATTAGAACCTCCTTTTTTAATGGCACTTAAAGAAAAGCAAAGAAAAAGCCCGCCTCATAAAAGCGAGCTTCCCCTACAGGCAAGTGAAGATTACTTAACTTCTACAGAAGCGCCAACTTCTTCAAGTTTAGCTTTAAGCTCTTCAGCTTCTTCTTTCGCAATACCTTCTTTAAGTGGTTTTGGAGTGTTGTCAACAAGTTCTTTAGCTTCTTTCAAGCCAAGACCAGTGATTTCACGAACAACTTTGATAACTTTGATTTTCTGAGAACCTGCACCAGCAAGGATAAGGTCGAATTCGCTTTGCTCTTCAGCAGCGCCGCCAGCAGCAGCTCCGCCAGCTACAGCTACAGGAGCAGCAGCAGTTACGCCAAATTCTTCTTCGATTGCTTTTACTAGGTCGTTCAATTCAAGTACAGTTGCTTCTTTAACGGAAGCAATGATTTCTTCGATATTTAAAGCCATTTGAAATTCCTCCATTTGTTTTATTTTAGGTTAAAATCAGATTAAGCGCCTTGTTCTTCCTTTTGATCTGCAACTGCTTTAGCTGCAAGTGCAAGGTTGCGAACTGGAGCTTGAAGTACGCTAAGCAACATAGAAAGTAAGCCATCGCGTGAAGGAAGTTCAGCAAGAGCTTTCACTTCTTCAACAGAAGATACTTTACCTTCGATAACGCCCGCTTTGATTTCCAGAGCTTCGTGGTTTTTCGCGAACTCGTTAAGAACTTTCGCCGGAGCGACAACATCTTCAGTACTGAATGCGATCGCATTCGGTCCAGTTAAGACATCATTCAAACCATCAAGTTCAGCTTGTTCAACCGCACGGCGAGTCATTGTGTTTTTGTACACTTTGAACTCTACGTTAGCTTCGCGAAGCTGTTTACGGAGTTCAGTTACTTCAGAAACGTTAAGTCCACGGTAGTCAACGATGATCGTTGATTTGCTTTCTTTCAGTTTAGAAGCAATCTCTTCAACAACAACTTTTTTTGTTTCAATTGCGCTGCTCATGGTTACACCTCCTGTAGATTTTGTGTAACACTTATACCGCTAGGTGATCACGACTGTGACGACGATTCCATATAAAAAGCCTCCATGTGGACATGGAGGCTGTATATACAAGCATACGTAACGTAATAGCTGTGATATATATACACCTCGGCAGGATATTAAGCCACAACGGCCCCTGCTGTCTACGGTATAAATGACATATTATATTTTACAACATTTTGAATCATATCAGAATGCTGATCTAAAGTCAAATATTATTTTACGTTGAAAGTAGAAGCGTCTACTTTGACACCAGGGCCCATAGTAGAAGTAACGGCAACGTTTTTCACGTAAACACCTTTAGCCGCAGCCGGTTTTGCTTTCAGGATTGTATCATACATTGTTGTGAAGTTCTCAACAAGTTTTTCATCCTCGAAAGAAACTTTTCCGATTGGAACATGGATGTTACCAGCTTTATCAACGCGGTATTCAACTTTACCAGCTTTGATTTCGCCGATTGCTTTTTCTACTTCGAATGTAACAGTTCCTGTTTTAGGGTTTGGCATAAGACCTTTTGGTCCAAGCACACGGCCGATTTTACCGACTTCACCCATCATGTCAGGAGTCGCAACGATTACATCAAAATCGAACCAGCCTTGCTGGATTTTCGTGATGTAATCAGAATCGCCTACGTAGTCTGCACCGGCAGCTTCAGCTTCTTTTGCTTTTTCGCCTTTAGCGAATACAAGCACACGCTGAGTTTTACCAGTTCCGTTAGGAAGAACGACTGCACCGCGGATTTGCTGATCGTTTTTACGAGGGTCAACCCCTAAACGAAAAGCAACTTCAACTGTAGCGTCGAATTTAGCTGTGTTTGTTTTTTTAGTAAGCGCCACTGCTTCAGCGACGTCGTAAGCTTTTGCACGGTCTACAAGCTTCGCAGCTTCAACGTACTTTTTACCTTTTTTAGCCATTTTAAAATTTCCTCCTTATGTGGTTATAGCGGAATAACCTCCCACGAATAAGGGTTGCGAACTTGTGAAAACTCGCAACCCGACAAGAAACAAATTAATCCTCGATAACGATACCCATACTGCGGGCAGTACCTTCAACCATGCGCATTGCCGCTTCAACGTCTGCTGCGTTTAAGTCAGGCATTTTCGTTTCAGCGATTTCGCGAACCTTATCGCGCTTAACGGTTGCCACTTTATTACGGTTTGGTTCACCAGAACCAGACTCAATTCCAGCTGCTTTTTTAAGCAATACTGCAGCAGGCGGAGTTTTTGTAATAAATGTAAATGAACGGTCTTCGTAAACCGAAATTTCAACAGGAATGATTAAACCAGCTTGGTCAGCTGTACGAGCGTTAAACTCCTTACAGAATCCCATGATATTTACACCGGCTTGACCTAGTGCAGGTCCAACTGGCGGCGCTGGGTTAGCTTTTCCAGCAGGAATTTGCAATTTTACAACTTTTACTACTTTTTTAGCCACGAGACACACCTCCTTAAGTCCGTGATGTGGTAATAGGGTAAACCCTCCCACTCAAGGTTTCATTCTTTATATGAATGACGAAATATCAAGCTAGCTGCCTTGGATTAGTCCAAGACGTACCTTTGCTATATTATCATTAATATATAGCAATTTCAAGTTTTTTCACATTACAATTTGTCGATCTGGGTAAATTCCAGTTCAACAGGCGTTTCACGGCCGAACATGTTAACGAATACTTTCACTTTGCTCTTATCATAATCAATCTCTTCAATTGATCCTGTAAAGTTGGCGAATGGTCCGTCTATGACTTTGACTGTCTCATTCAATTCAAAATCAATGTCTGTTTTCCGCTCGTCCATGCCCATCCGTTTTAAGATGGCTTCCGCTTCGCCGGGTAAAAGCGGAGTCGGTTTTGAGCCTGAACCGGCTGATCCGACGAATCCGGTAACGCCCGGCGTGTTGCGGACCACATACCATGAATCATCAGTCATGACGATTTCAACAAGCACATATCCCGGGAATACTTTCTTTTTGACTACTTTTTTCTTGCCGTTCTTAATATCAGTCTCTTCTTCTTCAGGAACGACCACGCGGAAAATTTTATCCTGCATTCCCATTGATTCCACACGTTTTTCAAGGTTTGCTTTTACTTTGTTTTCATAACCGGAATACGTATGAACAACATACCAATTCTTTTCCATTCTATCAGGACTCTGCAGTCCTTCCCTCCCCGCATTTAAAAATGAAGTGTAAAACAAAAAATAGGCGCAGAGCCTATGAATCCTTTTTTCAACACAATAAAAAACCCGCTGAACGGGTTTTGGCAAACGATATTATGATCTATTATAGCACGTATTGCTGATCATTATTCAACTATTAAACGAATTAATTGAGAAATTCCTGTATCAAGGAGGGCAAAAAAGATAACAAAAAAGATAACCGTTGAAATCACCGTGATCGTATAGCGCGTTAACTCTTTGCCTTTTGGCCAGCTAACCTTTTTCATTTCTTTCCCAACATCTTTAAAGAAACTCATCATGCGCATGTAAAAGACCTCCACAATTTAAAAAGCGAACACTATTTTGTTTCTAAATGAGCTGTATGTGAATTGCAAGTGCTGCAGTACTTCTTAACTTCTAACCGCTCAGCCGCTGATGCAGAGCTTTTCATTGTCGTATAATTACGATTTCCGCATGTTTTGCATGCCAGCGTAATCTTTTTTCTCATATCGTTACACCTTTTCCTAAATAGACATTCATTTATCTTAATAAAATAGCACAGTCAGAAAAATTCTGTCAATATGACACAGAAACCCGCTACATGCTGATTTCTCTTATTTCTAAATACTTCTCAAGCTTGCGCTTTACACGCTGCAAGGCATTATCGATTGATTTTACGTGTCGGTTTAAGTCATCTGAAATTTCTTGGTAACTTCTTCCGTCTAAGTACAAAACAAGCACCTTTCTCTCCAGATCGCTCAGCAGTTCTCCCATTTTCATTTCAATATCATCAAATTCTTCCTGATTAATAATCATTTCTTCAGGATTTAACGTTTTAGCGCCTGAGATGACATCAAGCAGTGTTCTGTCTGATTCTTCATCAAAAATAGGCTTGTCTAAAGAAACATAGGAATTTAAAGGAATGTGTTTCTGACGGGTAGCTGTCTTTATAGCGGTAATAATCTGGCGGGTAATGCATAATTCTGCAAAAGCTTTAAATGAAGTGAGCTTGTCCTCTCTAAAGTCTCGGATAGACTTATATAAGCCTATCATCCCTTCCTGTACAATATCTTCTCTGTCAGCCCCTATTAAAAAATAAGACCTGGCTTTCGCCCGTACAAAATTACGGTACTTCGTAATCAAGTAATCTAACGCATCACTATCCCCAACATGAACCTTTTCAATGACCTGCTCGTCCTCCAACTGGCAAAACTGCACTTTGTTGAATTTTCCCTTGTTGTTCTGTAGATTCACTGCGATCCCCCCGGCGCACGTAGATAGAAATATTATACATTAATGGGCGAAAAAGCGTCAACCTAATCCAGGCCGCCGCGACGCCACTTTTCAAACGTTTTCAAAACCTCTTCGGACAGCTCGATTTTACCCGGGGGTTTTTCGGAAGTGATCTTTGAAACCCGTCTTTGAATCCGGCGTTCTATCGCATCAACTTCCCTCAGCAGCTCCCGGGCGGATTTGCGGAGAGCCCCTTGTCCGAAAATCGCCCACTGCTCCGTATAATCAGAGGTCGCGACATGAATCTGTGTCGCGATATTATTCAGCGCCTGGGCAAGCTTCTCGATCCGCTCATCCGCCGTTTCATTCTCCCGTGTAAAAATCACTTCGACTCTGTGATTCGTGTGTTTTTTCTCTATGCCTTTTACCAGATGTGCGTCAAACACCACAATGACTTTGATTCCCGTGTATGACTGATATTCCGCCATCTTCTGAATCAGCACATCTCTCGCTTCTTCAAAACTGTTCGCTTTTAAATCCTTTAGCTGCGGCCAAGCTCCTATCATGTTGTATCCGTCTACTAATAGGATGTCCATCGGTCTTTATTCCCCTAAAGGATTGCGTTTCCGGTAGACTTCATACATCAGAAGGCCGGCCGCTACTGACGCATTCAGAGACGTGACTTTTCCGGCCATCGGAAGTTTAATGAGAAAATCACATTTCTCTTTCACAAGGCGGCCCATTCCTCTTCCTTCGCTTCCGATAACAAGCGCCAAAGGCATCTTGCCGTCCATAGAGCGGTAGTCTTCCCGGGCGGATGCATCCGTTCCGACAACCCAAATGCCCCGCTCCTTCATTTCATCAAGTGTCCGGGCAAGGTTGGTCACCTTCACGACGGGAATGTGTTCAATGGCACCGGTCGATGCTTTTGCGACCGTCGCAGTCAGACCGACCGCTCTGCGTTTCGGAATAACGATGCCGTGTGCGCCGACGGCATCAGCCGTTCTCATGATAGATCCGAGGTTATGAGGGTCTTCCAGCTCGTCCAATATGAGAAAGAAAGGCTGTTCGTTTCTCTCTTCCGCTCTTTTATATAATTCGTCTAATTGTGCATATTCATATGCCGCCACCTGGGCGACAACTCCCTGATGCTGCCCCTCCACCATCTGATCGAGTTTTTTCCTCGGTACAAATTGGATAGTGATGCCTTGTTTTTTCGCAAGCTCAATAACTTGCTGCGCCTGTCCTTTTACTGTGTTTTCCGCCATCCATAACTTGTACAGCTTGCGATCAGACTTTAACGTCTCAATCACTGCGTTTTTTCCTATGACGTAATCATGTTGCTGACTCATTTGTTTTCCTCCCTGACGTCCCGACTTGTAAAGCCTCAGTAATCAGCTGATCCAGTCTTTCTTCTCTTTTCTCAAGAAAAAGATATCCGAGCAAAGCCTCAAAAGCTGTACTATGGCGGTACGTCTGTACATCTGTGTTTTTAGGTGTCGTCCCTGATTTCGCGTTTCTTCCTCTTCTCAGCACGGCTTCCTCTTCTTCCGTGAAAAAGGATTCGTCCTGAAGGCGGAAAAGAATGTCTGCCTGTGATTTTGCCGATACAATCCGGCTTGCTTTCTTATGAAGGTCATTCGGTTTCGTATGGCCCTGCTTAAGCAGGTGATGCCGGACATATATTTCAAAAATGGCATCACCCATATAAGCGAGCGCAAGACCGTTTAACTGCTTTGAATCTTTGATTTGTTCAAATTGAAGCATCCGCTTACTCTCCCCGCTTCCAGCGAGTTCCCTGAGCCGTATCCTCAAGAATGATATTCATGCTTTTCAGCTGATCGCGAATCTGGTCGGATAAAGCAAAATCGCGATTACGGCGGGCTTCATTTCTCTTCTCAATCAATTCTTCAATTTCTTCATCGACAAGCTCTTCTTCACCGAGCGTAAGTCCGAGAACAGATCCGATTCTGTCAAACATGCTGATAAAGGCTTTAATGACGTGATCCGCCGTATTGTCCTCCTGCATGTAGTAATTGGCGAGCTTCGCTAAATCAAACCATACGGAAATCGCATTCGCCGTATTAAAGTCATCATCCATTGCTTCTTCAAATGCCGTGCGGTGCTCTTCGATTTTAGCGAGCCATTCATCATCATTGTCAGTCAGATTCGTGCTGCTAATCAAACGATGGTTTAAATTACTGTAGGCCGTCTTCAAGCGGTTAAACGCGTTTTTTGTTTTCTCAAGCAGCTCCTCCGAATAGTTGATCGGGTGGCGGTAATGAACGGACAGCATGAAAAATCTCAGCAGCTGCGGGTCATATTGCTTAATGATATCGTGCACCAAAACAAAGTTGCCGAGCGATTTTGACATTTTCTCATTATCTATATTGATATAACCGTTGTGAAGCCAGTATTTTGCGAATGTCTTGCCTGTCAATGCTTCGGATTGTGCGATTTCATTTTCATGGTGCGGGAATGTCAGGTCCTGACCGCCGGCATGAATATCGATCTCGTCACCCAAATACTTTTTCACCATTGCGGAGCATTCAATATGCCAGCCTGGGCGGCCTTTTCCCCAAGGGCTATCCCATGAGATTTCTCCGTCTTTGGCGGCTTTCCAAAGAGCAAAGTCCAGCGCATCCTCTTTCTTCTCACCGACACGGATACGCGCTCCAGATCTGAGTTCATCAATTGATTGCTGAGATAGCTTGCCGTAGCCTTCGAAGGCTCTTGTTTTGAAATAGACGTCGCCTTCTGATTCATAAGCGTAGCCTTTTTTAATCAGCTCGCTGACAAATTCAATAATGGCGTCCATGTTCTCCATAACCCGAGGGTGAAGATCTGCTTTCCGGCATCCGAGGGCGCCCACGTCTTCAAAATACGCTTTAATGAACCGCTCAGAAACGGTCGGAACGTCCTCGCCGAGCTCGTTGGCGGCTTTAATCAGTTTGTCGTCAACATCGGTGAAATTCGATACATATTGAACGTCGTACCCTTTATATTCCAAATAGTTGCGTACGGTGTCATACACAATCGCCGGACGGGCGTTTCCGATATGAATATAGTTGTATACAGTCGGTCCGCACACGTACATTTTTACTTTTCCTTCCTCAAGAGGAACGAATGTTTCCTTTTTCCGTGTCAATGTATTATAAAGTGTAATGGTCATTTTTGGTTGATCCTTTCTTTTTTATCTTCCAGTTCAGCCTGCAGCTCAAAAATCTGCTGCTCCAATGCTCTAAACCGGTCAGCAACCGGATCGGGCAAGTCTTGGTGATTGAGATCGCGTTTGATTTTTCTTCCGTTCTGAATGACGACTTTTCCCGGTATGCCGACAACGGTTGAAAAGTCGGGAACATCACGCAGCACAACGGAGCCGGCCCCTACTTTAGAACCTTGCCCGACTGTTATAGAGCCGAGCACCTTCGCCCCTGTTGCAATTAAAGCATCATCTTTAATGGTCGGATGCCGCTTTCCCTTTTCTTTTCCCGTTCCCCCGAGAGTGACACCTTGGAAAACCGTCACGTTATTGCCGATTTCACACGTTTCCCCTATGACGACCCCCATACCGTGGTCAATGAAAAATCTTCTCCCGATGGTCGCGCCGGGATGGATTTCAATACCGGTAAAGAAACGGGCAATCTGCGATATCAGCCGCGCAAGGAAGAAAAACCTCCGTTTATATAAAGCATGTGCAATCCGATGCGCCCATATAGCATGTAAACCAGAATAAGTTAAAACAACTTCGAAATAGCTTCTTGCTGCCGGATCTTGATCGAACACTGTATCTATGTCTTCTTTTAGCATTTTAAAAAACACATGCTTCCCCCCATTCTCTCCCCGCTCCAGTCTATTTTTCCGCCTATAAAAAAAGCGCCTCTGCATGTAAACATGACAGAGACGCTTTTACCGCGCGGTTCCACTCTGTTTGAAAAACAAAATGCTGTTTTCCCAACTTAAAAGCCGGTAACGGCGGCGGCCGCCTTTAAATACTGATTTCCGCAGAAATGTTCTTCAAAGGTCTTAAGGGCGCACTTCTAAAACATGACGCATGAATCTCTCTCAGCCGATGAAGATTCTTTCTGTAATGGTCATTGTTTTATACTCTTCCCTGTCAACAATCGTATATTTAGATGCTTTTCAGGCGTTTTACGGCTGTTTCTCTTCCGATCAGCTCAATAGCCTGCGGAAGCTCCGGACCGTGTGTCTGGCCGGTAACCGCTACACGAATCGGCATGAACAGCTTTTTGCCTTTATGGCCTGTTTCTTTCTGAACAGCTTTAATTGAGGCTTTGATCTGCTCAGGCGTAAATTCTTCAAGCTCTTCAAGCTTCGCAGCAAATGCGCTGAGCACTTCAGGCACCTGTTCTTCTTCCAGAACGGCTTTTGCCTCTTGATTATACTCGATTTCATCCTTAAAGAACAAATCAGTCAGCTCGACAATTTCAGCGCCGTAGCTCAATTGCTCATGATAAAGAGAGATCAACTTATGCACCCATTCCTGCTCTTCGGCAGAAAGCTCAGTGCCGACTTTTCCTGCTTTTTGCAGGTGAGGAAGAGTCAGCTCAACAACTTGATCAAGATCCAGCGCTTTGACGTATTGGTTGTTGACCCATTTCAGTTTATGCATATCAAACAGAGCCGGTGACTTAGATAAACGATTCACATCAAAAATTTCAATAAATTGCTCTCTTGTGAAGAGCTCTTCTTCACCGACAGGAGACCAGCCGAGAAGTCCGATAAAGTTAAACAGCGCTTCAGGCAGGTAACCCAGCTCTTCATACTGCTCAATAAACTGGATAATTGATTCATCACGCTTACTTAATTTTTTGCGGCTTTCGTTTACGATAAGCGTCATATGACCGAATACAGGAATATCCCAGCCGAACGCCTGAAAAATCATGATCTGTTTCGGTGTATTTGAAATATGGTCTTCACCGCGGAGCACGTGCGTCATTTTCATTAAGTAATCGTCAATTGCGACGGCAAAGTTATACGTCGGTGTTCCGTCTTTTTTGACGATGACAAAGTCGCCGATACCGTCTGATTCAAAAGAAATCTCGCCCTTTACGATATCGTTAAAAGCGATGATTTTCCCTTCCGGCACGCGGAAACGGATGCTCGGCTGTCTGCCTTCGGCTAAAAACTGCTCCTGCTCTTCCTGAGTCAGGTTTCTGTGTTGGCCGGAATAGCGCGGCATTTCCCCGCGGGCGATCTGCTCTTCACGTTCTTTTTCAAGTTCTTCTTCCGTACAGAAACATTTATAAGCAAGCCCTTTTTCAAGAAGCTCTTCATAGTATACTTTGTAAATGTCGTTACGCTCAGACTGGCGGTACGGGCCGTACTCTCCGCCGACATCCACACTTTCATCCCAGTCCATGCCGAGCCATTTCAAATAGTTAAGCTGGCTTTGCTCTCCGCCTTCAATATTTCGCTTTTTGTCCGTGTCCTCAATCCGGATAATAAACTTTCCGCCTTGGCTGCGGGCAAATAAATAGTTAAAAAGCGCCGTTCTGGCGTTACCGATATGCAAATGTCCGGTCGGACTCGGTGCATAGCGAACGCGTACTTCATTTCCCATGTTCAAATACTTCCTTTCATCTCGTCTGTAGCCTCTAGCCGAATATATGTATCTATTCTACCACCAAATAGACCGGGCATCAAAACAATGATCAGGCTTTTTGGATCAGAACGGTCGCCTGAGCGGCAATTCCTTCGGCTCTTCCGGTAAACCCGAGCTTTTCTGTCGTTGTCGCTTTTACATTTACTTGAGAGACGTCTGCCTCAAGACCTTCCGCTATTCGTTTTCTCATAGCATCAATATGCGGAGCCATTTTCGGCTTTTGCGCAATAATCGTGCAGTCTATATTTCCGAGTACATATCCTTTTTCTTTGACAATATTCCAGACATGCTGAAGCAGCTTAAAAGAATCCGCATCCTTGAATTCCGGATCAGTATCCGGGAAATGCCTGCCGATATCTCCTTCACCTACCGCTCCAAGGCACGCGTCTGCGACTGTATGAAGCAATACATCCGCATCAGAATGCCCGAGCAGCCCTTTTTCATAAGGTATTTCAATTCCGCCGATGATGAGAGGACGGCCTTCCGTTAATTGATGCACATCAAATCCTTGTCCGATTCTAAACATTATGATTCCCACTTTCCGCTTTCATGATTGCTTCCGCTGTTATCAGATCATCCGGTGTTGTCAGCTTAATATTGGTATAGCTGCCTTCAACGATACTCACCTGATATCCGTCAAGCCGCTCGACGAGACTGGCGTCATCCGTGCCTAAGAAGCCTTTATTTTCCGCCTCCATATACGCCTTCTTCAATAAAGAAAGACGAAAAGCCTGCGGCGTTTGAACGGCCCACAAGCTTGAACGGTCAAAGGTCTCCGCAACCCGGGAGCCTTCCGCCCGTTTTATCGTATCTTTCACAGGAACAGCCAGGACAGCCGCTCCCGCCTCCTCTGCTGTTTCAACGAGCTTATCGATATGCTGATGCGTGACAAACGGGCGCGCCCCGTCATGAACAAGGACGACGGACTCCTTATCAATCACTTTCAATCCTTCGTATACACTGTGCTGACGCTCCGCCCCGCCGGTGACAAGCTCAACTTCCGTTTGGATCGGAAATTGGGCGAGCAGCTGACGAAAATCTTCCCGTTCACTTTCATTGATCACGAGGATTATTTTTTTACACGGGCCGTGGCTTTCAAAAACCCGCAGTGTGTGTATAATAACAGGCGCACCCTTTAAGCTGATGAACAGCTTATTTTTCCCGGCCTTCATCCGTTTCCCTTGTCCGGCAGCCGGAATGACTACGACATACTCCATCATTAACTCCCTCTTAAAGAGCCTTCTCAAGCAGCTTAGGCTTGGCAAAAATCATTCGCCCCGCTGCTGTCTGCAGTACGCTGGTTACAAGCACATCAATATGTTTCCCTATATAATTGCGGCCTTCTTCCACAACGATCATTGTTCCGTCATCCAAGTAAGCCACACCTTGATTATGCTCTTTCCCGTCCTTAATCACCTGCACATTCATCTCTTCACCCGGAAGCACAACCGGCTTCACGGCGTTCGCAAGGTCATTAATATTCAGTACCGCAACCTTCTGAAGCTCACATACTTTATTTAAATTAAAATCATTCGTCACAACGACGCCGGATGTCAGCTTCGCAAGTTTGACAAGCTTGCTGTCAACCTCCTGAATGTCTTCAAAGTCGCCTTCATAAATTTCAACGGTAATATCAAGTTCCTTTTGAATGCGATTCAAGATATCCAGTCCGCGGCGTCCTCTGTTACGTTTTAAAACATCTGAAGAATCGGCGATATGCTGTAATTCCTCCAGCACAAATTGAGGAATTACAATGACTCCTTCTAAAAAGCCCGTCTGACAAATATCTGCAATTCTCCCATCAATAATAACACTTGTATCCAAGATTTTCAGCCTTTTCTCCTGTTCCTCCTGCTCCTCATCGCCGCTTCCCTTTTTCTTCTGCATTCTTGCAGAAATGGAGAACAGGCTGATCAGTTCATCCTTTTTCTTAAATCCGACCTGAAAGCCGAGATAACCGAGAAAGAAAGCCAGAAAGACCGGGATGATGGTGCTGAATATACGGTACGGAATATTGTCCAGCGGAATCACGTTTACAATGAGATATGCGATGATAAGTCCAAAAACCAATCCGAGACTTCCGAATAACAGATCCGGCACCGGGGCTCTCAGCAAAGAATCTTCAATCCATTTTACCCAATTAATCACATATTCTGTCGTCCATATACTGATGAGAAAAAAGATAATAGCACCAATTGCAGCAGACGTATATGCGTTTGTTATTAAAGGTATGTCCTGTATATTTGACAGTACAAACAATTCAGGTATTAAAAAGATACCGACAACGCAACCCACAATAATGAAGAACGCCTGAACTATTCGTTTTAACATACCCCCACCTCCTTTTAAGTAGCATTTTTCAGCAGACTGTCAAAGCCTACAAATATCAGAATAAACAAAAACTAACAATAATATACCCGGATTCCCACAGGTTTAAGCGATACTTAAAGCTGTCTATCTATATAGTGTTTTTCTTGGAGGCGTTTTAAGCCTTTTTTGATTTTTTGGGCGCGCACCTCGCCGATACCTTCAACATCATCCAGTTCTTCGGCTGTCGCTTCCGTTATGCTTGGCAAAAATCCGAATGCCTCAACCACATTTTCAACAATCGGCATCGGCAGACGCGGAATTTTGTTCAGCAGCCTGTATCCTCTCGGCAGAACATAATCATCGAGATTGGTAGAAGCGGGATATCCAAGCAGCTTAAACAAAATGGAATCATCAAGCAGATCATAGCTGGACATATCCTGAAGCTCTTTTAACAGCACGAACGGATCTTTGATTTTTTCTTTTACATAGTCTTTGATGAAAAGAGCCGCTTCTTCTTCCATATCCGTAATCAGTTCAATCACCTGCAGACAGATTAAGTGGCCTTCCGTTCCGAGTTCTTTAATATACATGTTGATTTCATTTTTTATACGGAGCACCATTTCATACCGGTGCATGACGGACAGCACGTCACTGAATGTCACAAGCTCCTCAAATTCTAAGGCGTTTAAAGCTGTAATCGTTTTGTCTAGAATGGTTTTATACTTCTCAAGCGTTTGAATGGCCTGGTTAGCCTTTGTTAAAATAAAGCCTATGTCCTTTAGTGTGTACTTCATGCTGTCCTGGTATAACGTAATGACATTTCTGCGTTCAGAAATGGCTATGACGAGACAGCCGGTCTGCTTTGCCACCCGTTCCGCTGTACGGTGCCTCATTCCCGTTTCTGAAGAAGAAATGGTCGCCTCCGGCATAAGCTGCGTATTCGCATAAAGAATTTTCTGGCCGGAATCACTTAAAATAATGGCTCCGTCCATTTTGGCCAGCTCGTATAAGTGAGCGGGCGCAAATGATGTATTAATATGAAAACCGCCATCCACGACTTGTTTTACCTTATCGTTGTATCCGACAACAATCAGGCCGCCTGTATTTGCCCGAAGTACATTTTCTATCCCGGCTCTGAGCGGGGTTCCCGGTGCAACGAACTGCAGGATTGCAGACAGGTCAAGCTCTTGTTTCGCCCCTTTTTTCTCTTTTTCCATCTATTATGATCCTCCTAATGAAGTACGAAGCGCTTCTGCAACATTTGCTACTCCGACAACCTCAATCCCTTTTGGTATTGTCCATCCGTCTGAATTTGCCTCAGGTATGACCATACGCTTGAAGCCGAGCTTCGCCGCTTCTTTTACGCGCTGTTCGATTCTTGACACCCTGCGGACTTCTCCTGTCAGACCCACTTCACCGATAAAGCAATCTGCAGGATTTGGCGGTGTATCTCTGAAGCTTGAAGCAATGCTGACGGCTACTGCCAAATCAATCGCTGGTTCATCCAGTTTGACCCCGCCGGCGACTTTTAAATACGCATCTTGATTTTGAAGCAACAGCCCCACCCGCTTCTCAAGCACAGCCATGATTAACGACACCCTGTTGTGGTCAATTCCTGTAGCCATGCGGCGCGGATTTCCGAAGCTGGTCGGTGATATGAGCGCCTGGATTTCAACTAAGATCGGTCTCGTGCCTTCCATTGACGCAACGATACTCGAACCCGAAGCCCCGGCAGAACGCTCTTCTAAGAAAATTTCAGAAGGGTTCAGCACTTCTGTAAGCCCTTCTTCCCGCATTTCAAAGATGCCCATTTCATTTGTTGAGCCGAAACGGTTTTTTACAGCCCGCAAAATACGGAATGTATGGTGCCGCTCTCCTTCAAAGTATAGAACGGTATCGACCATATGCTCAAGCAATCTCGGTCCTGCGATCGATCCTTCTTTTGTAACGTGTCCGACGATAAAAATAGGTATGCCGTTTGTTTTCGCGATTTTCATCAATTCGGCCGTACACTCTCTTACTTGTGATACACTGCCGGGAGCTGAGGTGATATCACTTTGGTAAACGGTCTGAATGGAGTCTACCACAACAAATGCGGGTTTCATCTCTTGTATAGCAGACGAAATATACTCCATATCGGTTTCAGATAAAACATGTAACAATTGGCTGTTGATTCCAAGTCTGTCGGCGCGCAGCTTCGTTTGCTTCACAGATTCTTCCCCAGAAATGTAAAGCACGCTGCCGGCCGTGTCTGCTAATTGTGCGGATACTTGAAGAAGGAGCGTTGATTTACCGATGCCGGGATCGCCGCCGATTAATACTAACGAGCCCTTCACAACTCCGCCGCCAAGCACTCTGTTGAATTCTTCGAGCTTGGTTTGAACGCGGGGTTCTTCTGATGTTTCAATTGATGTAATGGGTGATGGTTTCTGGACGGTTTGAACGGAATGGGAGAAAGCCGCCCGCCGATTCGCCGGCGCTTTTTTTATGGTTTCTTCCACCATTGTATTCCAAGCCCCGCAGCCCGGGCACTTTCCCATCCATTTTGCGGATTCATAACCGCATGAGTGGCAGATGAATTTTGTTTTTGATTTAGCCATATACGCTGTAAGACCTCTTCCTTATCGAATATTTCTCTATATAACAAAGTGAGGCATACACTTGCTTACGTATGCCTCATGTTTGTCACTATATTAGTTCGTTTTAGCAGTCGTTTTTACGACAAATTCGCCGTCCTCTACATCAAGAACGATGTGCTGCCCTTTATCAATATTGCCTCTGAGGAGCTCTTCTGATAAACGGTCCTCCACATGCTTTTGGATCGCTCTTCTTAACGGACGTGCGCCGTATTCCAAATCGACGCCCTCGTCTGCTACTTTTGCTTTTGCAGCTTCTGTCAGCTCTATAGAGAGATCTTGTTCTTTCAGACGTTTTGTTAACTGGTCAGACATAAGCGACACGATGTCTGTAAGATGTTTTTTCTCAAGGGAGTGGAAGACGATAATTTCGTCAATCCGGTTGATAAACTCAGGCCTGAAGGCACGCTTCAGCTCTCCCATCACTTTGTCTTTCATGTCTTTATGGTTTTGTGATTCATCCTGAACATTGAAGCCGACATATTTGTTGCGTTTCAGCTCGCTCGCTCCGACGTTTGACGTCATAATCAGGATCGTGTTGCGGAAATCAACAGTGCGTCCTTTTGAATCAGTCAAGCGTCCGTCTTCAAGCACTTGCAAGAGAATGTTAAACACATCAGGATGCGCTTTTTCAATTTCATCAAGCAGTACGACAGAGTAAGGTTTTCTTCTCACTTTTTCTGTCAGCTGGCCGCCTTCATCATAGCCGACATATCCCGGAGGAGAACCGACAAGGCGTGAAGTCGAATGTTTCTCCATGTATTCGGACATATCCACTCTGATCATCGCTTCCTCATCACCGAAAATGGATTCCGCCAGTGCTCTTGCCAGCTCTGTCTTCCCTACGCCTGTAGGACCTAAGAAGATGAATGAACCAATCGGACGTTTCGGATCCTTCAGACCGGCTCTTGCACGTCTCACAGCCTTTGCAACGGCTACAACGGCTTCATCCTGGCCAATGACACGAGAGTGCAGAATGCTTTCCATATTGAGAAGCTTATCTGTTTCCGTTTGCGCAATTTTAGATACAGGCACCCCGGTCCAGCTGGATACAACCATCGCGATATCCTCTACAGAAACTTCGGAGTTCTCTTGGCCTTGTTTTTCTTTCCACGTTTTTTTCGTATCTTCCACCTGTTCTCTCAGGCGCTGCTCCGTATCACGAAGAGAAGCCGCTTTTTCAAATTCCTGGCTTTGAACGGCAGCGTCTTTTTCCTTGCGAACTTCATCAAGCTTCTGCTCAAGCTCTTTTAAGTTCGGAGGCGTTGTGAAAGAACGGAGACGCACTTTTGAACCGGCTTCGTCAATTAAATCGATCGCTTTATCCGGAAGGAAGCGGTCAGATATATAACGGTCGGACAATTTAACTGCCGCTTCGATCGCTTCATCAGTAATGGATACGCGGTGATGCGCTTCATAGCGGTCACGGAGTCCTTTTAAAATTTGAATGCTTTCATCGACTGACGGCTCATCCACCTGAATCGGCTGGAAACGGCGCTCCAGGGCTGCGTCTTTTTCGATATATTTGCGGTATTCATCAAGCGTTGTCGCACCGATGCACTGAAGCTCTCCGCGCGCCAATGAAGGTTTTAAAATATTCGACGCGTCAATCGCACCTTCTGCTCCTCCCGCTCCGATCAGTGTGTGCAGTTCATCAATGAATAAAATGATATTGCCGGCCTGACGTATTTCATCCATTACCTTTTTCAAGCGGTCTTCAAATTCTCCGCGGTATTTCGTGCCGGCTACAACCGTCCCCATATCTAACGTCATTACGCGTTTATCACGTAAAATTTCCGGCACTTCATTGTTGATGATCTGCTGTGCGAGGCCTTCGGCAATCGCAGTTTTACCTACACCCGGTTCTCCAATAAGAACGGGGTTATTCTTTGTTCTGCGGCTTAATACCTCAATAACACGCTGAATTTCTTTGCTTCGGCCGATAACCGGATCAAGGCTGTCTTCCCTCGCAATCGCGGTTAAATCACGCGCCAGACTGTCAAGCGTCGGAGTGTTTGCGCTGCTATTTGTTCCGGCTCCAGATGTCCCTGTTTCATTGCTTCCGAGAAGCTGAAGAACCTGCTGTCTCGCCTTATTGAGACTGACACCCAGATTATTCAGAACTCTCGCGGCGACTCCCTCACCTTCACGAATCAGCCCGAGAAGTATGTGTTCTGTTCCTACATAAGAATGTCCCAGCTTTCTGGCTTCATCCATTGAGAGTTCTATTACCTTTTTTGCTCGAGGCGTGTAATGAGGGACAGATGTGGTGCTTTCCTGTCCTCGGCCAATCAAACTTTCCACTTCTTTTTGCATTTTATCTGAATTGAGGCCCAGCGCTTCTAAGGCTTTAAATGCTATCCCTTCACCTTCACGGACTAACCCCAATAATATATGTTCAGTTCCGATATTTGTATGGCCTAAGCGCAGTGCTTCTTCCTGTGCCAGTGCCAATACCTTTTGAGCTCGCTCTGTAAATCTTCCAAACATCATATCGAATCATCCTCCTGTCTATTTGCACTCATTTCTAAATGCAGCCTTTCCCTGATAAGAGCCGCTCTTCTCACGTCTCTTTCGTTCGGCCGTAATGCACCGCCCGAATATTGCTGGAGAAAACCCGGCTGTGTCAAAATCATCAGTTCATTAAGTATATTGCTTGATAGCCCTTTAATGATCCCCAGGTCTATCCCCAGCCGAACGTCAGAAAGGCATTTCGCCGTTTCCTTCGATTCAATCATACGGCAGTTGGATAAAACTCCGTAAGATCTGAATACCCGGTCCTCTAATTCAATTTTCGAGGTTTGATAAAGCGCTTCTCGGGCTGAGCGTTCCTGCTCAATCAGCTGGGCAGCCACACTGTTCAAATCATCGACGATGTCCTGTTCTGACTTTCCAAGTGTGATTTGATTTGAAATTTGAAAGATATTTCCTAATGCTTCGCTGCCTTCACCGTAAATTCCTCTAACAACCAGACCTAATTGGTTAATTGCCGGTATAATTCGATTCATTTGCCTAGTTAATACGAGACCCGGCAAATGCATCATGACCGAAGCCCTTAGCCCCGTCCCTACATTTGTAGGACAGCTTGTTAAGTACCCTCTCTTCTCACCAAAGGCGTAATCCACTTTCTCCTCAATCCAGTCATCAACCTGGTTTGCAGCTTTTATCGCATTGAGAAGCTGGAAGCCGGGGAAGAGGCATTGAATTCTGATATGATCTTCTTCATTTAACATAATGCTGACTTCCTCATTTTCAGAAAGCAGACAGCCGCCAAACGGCGATTCCGTTAAATTCGGGCTGATCAGATGTTTCTCCATCAGCACCCGTTTTTCCAGAGGCTGAGCTTCACTCATTCTGATTAAATGAAATTGACCGATATCAGGAAGTTTTTTCCCTGAAAAATGATCTTCGAATTGCTGAATAATGGATGAGGCTTCTTCATTCGTATACCGGGCAGGAAACTTTATATTTTCAAAGTTACGGGCCAACCGTATACGGCTGCTGAGTACAATGTCACTTTCAGGTCCCTCTTGCTTCATCCAATTGCTTAATGCGTCCTGAATAAAATGCTTGAGCGACATTACCCTTGTTCCTCCTCACTGTCTGTGCTTTTTAATTCCTGCTCCAACGATCGGATCTGATCCCTGACCTGCGCTGCTTTTTCAAACTCTTCCTGGTGTATTAAAGATTCTAGCTCCTTTTTTAACATTTCCATTTGCCGCCTTACATGCAGGTTTCCGCCTATACGTTTTGGAATTTTCCCGGCGTGCACCGTATTCCCGCTGTGGACTTTCCGCAAGATCGGCGTAATTTGGCTATAGAACGTATCGTAACACTCCGCACAGCCGAACCGCCCAGTTTTCCTCAGTTGCTGAAACGTCATGCCGCATTTCTTACAAGCTGTGCCTTGCTCTGGGTAGCCGAACATTTGAGAACCCGTGTTTTGAAATGAAGACTCCATATTCAGCAGCCCTGATAATAAATTATGAATCGAGAACCCTTGGTTTCCACTTATACCGTATGAGTCACTGTTTTCTTTTGCGCATTGTTCACATATATGAACTTCTTGCTTTTCTCCATTAACAACTTTCGTAAAGTGAAAAGTGGCCGGTCTCTCATTGCACTCTTGACAAATCAATCTTTTCACCCGCTTACTTTAGTTTTAAAGATGTGAGCATTGCTTTCATCATTCTGGCTCTTAGCTCATCCCGTTCGGGCAAATCAATATATAGAACTGAGCGATCCATTACACTCACCATCATTTTAGCTTCTCTTTCCGAAATAACCCCGTCCTCTAACAGTCTGAGAATAATATCATCAGAGGCTGCCTGAGACAAGTGGGTATGAATTTGCGAAATAATATTATTGATAAGGACGACTTCGTTATTCATTTTAATTTTGATAATACGAATATAACCGCCGCCTCCCCGTTTACTTTCAACAATATATCCTCTTTCGCTTGTGAATCTGGTGTTGATGACATAATTTATTTGAGAAGGAACACACTGAAATTTATCAGCAATTTCACTGCGCTTGATCTCTAAAATTTCTTTGCCATTTTGATCTAATACTTGTTTTAAGTACTGTTCAATGATGTCAGAAATATTATGTCCCACTCAACCCCCTC